>JBMOHT010000151.1:0-9607 GCA_049317705.1 Bacteroidota bacterium
TTTTTTGATACGCTTAAAATATGTCCTCCATTCCTGAAAAAATTCACGAATTACTTCTGCCGATCACCGATCAGTCCAACACCTATGTTGTAGAAGTCATCCTGCGCGGCGAACGCTCAAGTAAGGTCATTGAAGTGTACGTCGATTCGGATAAAGGCATAACACTGGATGAATGTTATCAGATCAGCCGTGCATTGGCGGAGAAACTGGATGAAGCAGATCTCATTTCCGGCCGATATCGTCTCGATGTCTCTTCACCGGGACTCGACAGGCCGCTCAAACTCCTTCGTCAGTATTCCAAGAATATCGGCAGAACCTGTAAAGTGAAATATACGGGCGAAGAGAAGAAGATGCTCCAGGAAGGTAAATTGGAAAGCGTATCGGATAATTCAATTGTCATTACAAAGGCGGGGAAGCGGACCGAGATCAGCTTTGCCGCTATCAATGAAGCGTATATCATACCTCAAATCTAGAAAGAAGTAAAACTTTGGGAGAAGTACAATGAATCATGAGATAGTCGAATCGTTTTCCGGCTTAGTGCGGGACAAAAGCATCGATAAGGATATTCTCGCCGGGATCGTCGAAGATATTTTCGGGATGATGGTGCGGAAAAAATACGGACTCGACGCGAAATTTGACGTGGTCGTGAATATGGATAAAGGAGATATCGAGATCTATCTGGAACGTCAGATCGTCGAGGTCGTCGAGAATTCCGCCACACAGATCGATGTTGCCACAGCTCGCAAATTATCCGGCGAAGAACTGGAAGTCGGCGAGGAATATGTCGAGATCATTCCTCTTGTGCAGTTCGGACGCAGACTCGTTACGACGGCGAAACAGAATTTCACACAGCGCATCAAAGAGATAGAGAAGGAACTCATCTTCAGTGAGTATTCCAATTCCGTCGGCGAGATCGTCGTCGGAGAGGTCTATCAGATCCGGAATAACGATCTGCTCATCATGCATAACAAGAATGAACTCCTCCTGCCGCGCGGAGAACAGATCCCCAAAGAACGCTTCAAAAAAGGTGATACCGTCCGCGGTGTGGTAAAGGAAGTACGCAAGAACGCCAGCAATCCCGTTGTCGTTGTCTCCCGTACCGATACGCGCTTCCTCGAACGCCTGTTCGAATTGGAAATTCCCGAAGTATATGACGGAATCATTGAGATCAAGAGCATTGCCCGCGAACCCGGTGAACGCGCCAAAGTTGCCGTAGAATCCTCCGATGACAGGATCGATGCCGTCGGCGCATGCGTCGGTATGAAAGGCGTCCGCATCCACGCGATCGTTCGTGAATTGAACAACGAGAATATCGACGTCATCAATTTCAGTGATGATCATGCTACATTCATCACCCGTGCGCTGGCTCCCGCAAAATTGAAGAGCATCGAGTTGGACAAAGAGAACGCAAAAGCGATCGTCACCGTTGAGGAATCACAGGTCTCCATGGCGATCGGTAAGGGTGGACAGAATATCCGTCTTGCCAGCAAATTGTCCGGATACGACATTCAGCTCGTCAAAGAAGGCAGCGAATACGATATCGATCTTGCGGAATTCAAGGAAGAACTCGGCGAAGAATTGTTCAACAAGTTCCTCGAAGCCGGCTATGAGACCGCAAAAGAAGTGATCGATGCAGATATCGATGATCTGATCGATGAATTGAATGTGGACGGCGAGAAACTGAACGAGGTCGTCGCATTGATCAAGAAAGAATACGAAGAAGCAGAAGTTGATGAGGATGATGACGAAGAAGAAACGGAAAAGAAAGATCCTGAAAAGTCAGCATCATAACCGTGCTCTACACTAAAGGAAACTAATGTCCGAAGCAGTAAAAAAAGTTAAAGTAAAAGATGTCGCAAAGGATCTCAACATCAGCTTCAACGATGTCGTTGCCTTTTTGAATAAAAAAGGATACAAGCAGGTGAAGAACATCATGTCGTCGGTTGATGACGATATGATGCGTGATATCAATGCGCATTTTAAGAAAGAGAAGGATTCAGCCGAGCGTCACCAGCGGAAGATCGCTGAGATGAAAGAGGTGCGTCGCAAAACGACCGAATCCAAAACTAAAGAAGAGGAAGAAGCGGTCGCCGCAGAGGAAAAGAAGACCGTTGCTCCAGAAGAACCGGCAGCTGAACAACCGGTCGAAACTTCCGTAGAGAAGGCTCCGCCCGAAGAATTCGTCGTCATTAAGACCCTGCAGCCCCAGCAGACTGAGGCACAGGAGCAGAAGACCGAAGAAGAGAAGACATCGTCACCTCTCGAGACACTTCGCGCGAACCGCGGCACGCAAATGCGCGGTCTCACGGTAAAAGGAAAGATGGAACTGGTCAAACCGAAACCCGCGCGTCCTGCGGATAAATCGGGCAAGCCGGGAACATCCGCTTCATCCGCTGCGGAAACGGAAGAGCAGAAGAAGAAGAAAAAGAAAAAGAAAAAAGTCGCCGGCGGTGTCGAGACGAAAGCTCCCGAAACAGAGTCAGAGACGGACGCCAAAGGAAAGAAGAAGAAAAAAGGAAAGCTTCGTCCCTACGAGATCGATCAGGGGCAGGTCGATGAGACCATTAAGCGCACACTTGCCGAGCTGGATGATGCCGTTACGGTGATCAGCAGCCGCGCCGCTCACCGCAAGAAACGCCGTAAGGAACGTGAAGAAGAGCAGACACTGCAGGAAGAAGCAAAAGCAATTGATGCCAACCGCATCCGTGTGACGGAATTCGTTTCCGTCGGCGAGATGGCGAACCTGATGAAGGTCAGCGCATCCGATGTGATCGCAAAATGTATCGGGCTCGGCATCATGGTCTCCATCAATCAGCGTCTGGACAAGGATACTATCGTTCTTCTTGCTGATGAGTACGACAAGCAGGTGGAATTCGAATCAGAATTCACTGTAGATGTCCTCGAAGACACACCGGACAAGGTTGAGAATCTGAAACCTCGTGCGCCCGTTGTTACTATCATGGGTCACGTCGATCATGGTAAGACCTCCATGTTGGACTATATCCGAAATGCGAACGTTGTCGCCGGCGAATCGGGCGGCATCACACAGCATATCGGTGCGTATGAAGTTGAACTGCCGAACGGTAAACATATCGCGTTCCTTGATACTCCCGGTCACGAAGCCTTCACGGCTATGCGTGCGCGCGGTGCTCAGGTGACGGATATCGTTGTGCTCGTCGTCGCTGCAGAAGATAACGTGATGCCGCAAACGATCGAAGCGATCAATCACGCGAAAGCGGCGAACGTTCCGATCATCATCGCCATCAATAAGATCGATAAACCGGAAGCAAATCCGGACCGTATCCGTCAGCAGTTGTCGGACCGCGGTGTGTTGGTGGAAGAGTGGGGCGGTAAATATCAGTCCGTTGAGGTCTCGGCAAAATCCGGTAAGAACATGCAGCTTCTTCTTGAGAAGATCCTTCTCGAAGCTGAAGTGCTCGATCTGAAAGCGAATCCGGACCGCCTTGCTCGCGGGGCTGTGGTTGAATCTCAGGTGGATAAAGGAAAAGGAACCATCGGCACAGTTCTCGTTCAAAAGGGGACTCTCCGTATCGGCGATCCATTCATCTCCGGAATTTACAGCGGAAAAGTAAAGGCGATGTTCGATGAACGCGGACGCAAAGTTGAATTTGCTCCGCCGTCAACTCCGGTGCAGATCCTCGGCTTCGACGGTATCCCCGCGGCCGGCGACCAGTTCATCGCTGTTGAATCTGACCGTATCTCACGCGAGATCAGTTTGAAACGTCAGCAGTTGAAACGCGAACAGGACTTCCGTCAGGTCCGCATGGTCACACTGGATGACATCTCCCAGCAGATCCAGGCCGGACACCAGGTACGTGAACTCTCCATCGTTGTGAAAGGCGATGTGGACGGTTCGGTTGAAGCACTTGCTGATTCATTGATGAAGTTGTCCACGGAAGAAGTAAAGATCCGCGTCATTCATAAAGGCGTTGGAGCGATCTCTGAATCGGATATCGTTCTTGCCGCTGCATCACGTGCGGTCATCGTCGGCTTCCATGTCCGTCCGAACCTGAATGCACGCCGTCTTGCAGAGACTGAAAAGGTCGATATCCGCCTTTACAGCATCATCTATGACGCGATCAACGAGATCAAGAATGCTCTCGAAGGGCTGCTTGCTCCTACGGTCACCGAAGAAGTGGTTGCCACTGTTGAAGTGCGCGATACGTTCAAAGTTCCGAAGATCGGCGTTGTTGCCGGTTGCTTCGTACTGGACGGAAAGATCACCAGGAACAGCAAGGTCCGTCTCGTTCGGGACGGTCTGTCGGTGTTCAACGGCGGACTTGCATCGCTGAAGCGGTTCAAGGATGACGTGAAAGAAGTGGAAAAAGGATTCGAATGCGGTATGGGTCTTGAGAACTTCAACGACGTGAAGGTCGGTGACATTATCGAAGCCTACAAACTTGTTGAAACGAAACGGAAGCTGAGCTAATGTCCATCAGAACAGAACGGGTTGCATCATTGATCAGGGAAGAACTCGGCACGATGTTGAGCCGTGCGTTCAGCGGTAGCCGGGAATACGGTTTTACCACCGTCACCGAGGCCCGGGTTACACCTGATCTCCGGACTGCCCGCGTCTTCGTCAGCATCATGGGCTCCAAAGAGAAACAGGAAAAGACCATGGCACAGATCGAGAAGCTGAAAGGGCATTACCGTTCCGAACTCGGACAGAAGATCAATCTGAAATTCGTCCCGGTCATCGAGTTCCACCATGACAAATCACTAGATAATGCCATGCATATCGAATCGTTGATCAAACAGATCCATAAAGACGATAAGAAGGAAGAATGATGTGGGAGCATGCCGGTCAAAAGCAGTCTCTTGACCTTGAAGCAGGGGAGATCATTCTCGTCAACAAACCGTTGAATTGGACCTCCTTCGATATCGTAGCACGGATCAGAGCGATGTTCGAGATAAAAAAGATCGGTCATGCAGGAACACTTGACCCGAGAGCGACAGGATTACTGATCCTATGCACGGGGAAAATGACAAAACAGATCGATCAGTTCCAAGCCCATGAAAAAGAATATACCGGTATCTTTGAGATCGGTGCCGTTACAAAAAGCTTTGATACTGAAACAGAAGTTATTGATACAAAAGAGTTTAGCCATATCACCAAAGACGAAATAGAGCAGTTGTTCAAAACGTTTATTGGCATACAGCAACAAATGCCGCCGATGTATTCAGCGATCAAAATGAACGGTCGGCGGTTATATAAGGATGCTCGGAAGGGGAAGGATATCGAACGTCCTACCCGTGAGATCGAAATTAAAGAATTTGAGATGACATCATTTGCGCCTCCATACATCGGATTCCGGGTCGTTTGTTCAAAAGGGACCTATATCCGTTCCTTGGCAAATGATATCGGAGTGAAATTAGGCTGCGGAGCTTATTTGAAAGAGTTGTGCAGGACGAAGATCGGTGAATTCAGCGTTACAGATGCACTGCCGGTTGAACAATTGCATCTGTTGGAACCGAAGATCCTCCCGAAGGCGGTCACCGTATGATGATCGTCCGTTCGCTTGACGAACTACCATTCGATAAGAATTCTGTCGTAACGATCGGGATGTTCGATGGTGTCCACCGGGTGCATCAGTCCATCTTCAGCGCTGTTGTGGAGAAGGCAAAGAAGATTGCAGGACGTAGTGTTGTCGTAACATTCGATCCACACCCGAGGGAAGTAGTATCGAAGGGAACAAAGAGTGTAGACCTTCTTTCTACTCTCAATGAGAAACTTCAAATGATTGAACGGTATGGGGTTGATCTTGTCTTCATCATCCCTTTTACCTATGAGTTCTCGCAATTAACGTTCGGTGAGTTCTATTCAAAATATATCATCAACGGAGTCGGTGTCTCCGAAGTAGTAGAAGGATTCAATCACCAGTTCGGCCGGGACCGTGAAGGCGGAATGAATCAGATCGTTGAACTGGGAAAGCAGCATAATTTCTCTGTTGAAGCAATGGCAATGGTCAAAGACGGAGATGTTGTCATCAGCAGTTCAAGCGTCCGCGATTCGTTGTTGTCCGGGAATATCGCCTTGGCCAACAGACTACTCGGATTCGAGTATTCGTTCACCGGTATGGTCGTCCGCGGTTTCGGAAGAGGGAAGCAGATCGGCTATCCGACGGCTAATATCAAATTGGATAACCCGAAGAAACTCGCACCGCAGACCGGTATTTACGCGGTTAAGATCCTCGTCGAGGGGGTATGGTACGGCGGTATGATGAGTATCGGACACAATCCGACGTTCGGCGATGCGCAGGAACGGACCACCGAAGTGAATATCTTCGATTTTGACAAGGATATTTACGATGAGACCGTCACGGTTCAGGTGCTGGACCGGACACGCAGCGAGAAGAAGTTCGATTCTGTCGACGCATTGGTGAAAGAGATTGATAACGATAAAATAACGATAACGAAAATTGTAAAACACTATAAACACATATCTTCATAAGGAGCCACAATGGCAATCACAAAAGAACAAAAGAACGAACTGGTAACAAAATTCGGCAAAGGTGCTAACGACACCGGATCACCTGAAGTTCAGATCGCGATCCTCACGGCGAACATCAATTCGCTCTCCGAACATTTCGCAAAATTCAAGAAAGACAATCACTCACGCGTTGGTCTGCTCCGTATGGTCGGAAAACGCCGCCGTCTGCTCGACTATCTGATGAAGAAGGATATCGAACGGTACCGCAAAGTGATCGCAGAATTAGGCATTCGTAAATAATACGCACTCATCAAGAGACATTGTAAATTGTACATAGAAAAGAAGAAAATCATATGATAGTAAAGAAGAGCGTCCAGATCGGGAATTTCTCGCTGGAATTTGAAACAGGCCGTTTCGCCAAACAGGCGGACGGAGCCGTGATGATCAGATACGCAGACACGATGGTCCTAGCGACCGTCGTCGCAACCAAACAGCCGAAACTGGGATTGGACTATTTCCCGCTGCAGGTTGAGTTCAGGGAAAAGATGTCCGCAGCCGGAAAGATCCCCGGCGGATATTTGAAACGTGAAGGCCGTCCCTCCGATAAGGAGATCCTGTCCGCGCGTTTGATCGACCGTCCCATCCGTCCGATGTTCCCGGATGATTACCATTGCGACACTCAGATCGTTGTCACCGTCTACTCATCGGATCAGCAGAATGATGCCGATGTGCTCGGCGCATGCGCCGCATCTGCTGCATTGATGATCTCCGATTCACCGTTCGACGGTCCGATCGCTGAAGTACGCGTTGGTCGTGTCAACGGAGAATTCCTCCTCAATCCGACATTCACCGAACTCGAACAGAGCGATATGGATGTCACCGTCGCCGGAACGTCAAGTTCCATCCTGATGGTGGAAGGGGAATCACGCGAAATTTCCGAGAAGGATATGCTCGCAGCACTGGCGTTCGGACACGAAGCGATCAAAAAGATCTGCGCACTGCAGTTGGAGTTTGCCGCCGAAGTGAAGAAAGTGAAACGCGTTGTCACTCCGAAAGTGTACGATGCAGCACTCCTCGCAGAGGTGAACACACTTGCTGAAGCACGTATCCGTGAAGCAGCGAACACCGTCTCCGCAAAGGAAGAACGTGCCGACCGCCGCAATGCGATCGTCACCGAGACGCTCGAAGCACTGAAAGAGAAATTCCCCGAACAGGAATCGGTGATCAAGGATATCATCCACGACATCGAAAAGACAGAGATGCGTGAGATGATCCTCGGCAAAAAGAAACGTCTTGACGGACGCGGACTTGCCGATATCCGTCAGATCACCATCGAGACCGCAGTGCTGCCGCGTGCGCACGGTTCCGCATTATTCACCCGCGGTGAGACACAGTCACTGACCACTGTTACACTCGGAACGAAGGATGATGAACAGAACACGGACGGCCTGATCGAATTCAAACCGCGCCGTTTCATGCTTCATTACAACTTCCCGCCGTTCTCCGTCGGTGAAGTAGGACGTCTCGGCACCACCGGACGCCGCGAGATCGGTCACGGAAATCTGGCTGAACGCGCGCTGAAGAATCTGATCGGCGACGAGAAGGAATTCCCGTACACACTCCGCATTGTTTCGGATATCCTCGAATCGAACGGTTCCTCCTCCATGGCCACCGTCTGCGCCGGTTCGCTCGCATTATTTGATGCAGGCGTTCCGTTGAAGAAAGCGTGTGCCGGTATCGCAATGGGACTCGTGAAAGAAGGGGACCGCGTTGCGATCCTCAGCGACATCCTCGGCGATGAAGATCACCTCGGTGATATGGACTTCAAGGTTGCCGGTACCGTTGACGGTATCACAGCATTCCAGATGGATATCAAAATCCAAGGCATCACACTCGAGATCATGGCGACCGCATTGGAGCAGGCAAAAGCAGGACGTCTCCACAAACTGGAGAAAATGAATGCTGCAATGCCGAAACCGAATGCCGTATTGAGCTCGTATGCTCCGCGCTTTACCTCCATCAAGATCCCGACCGATCTTATCGGTTCGGTCATCGGACCGGGCGGTAAAATGATCCGCAGCATCGTAGCGGATTCGGGCGCATCGTCCATCAACATCGAAGATGACGGTACGATCCAGATCGCAGCAACATCACAGGCAGCAAGTGACCGTGCATTGGAACTGATCAATGCCATCACTGCTGTTCCGGAACCGGGCAAGATCTACAAAGCAACAGTGAAACGCATCATGGACTTCGGTGCATTCGCTGAGATCATGCCGGGTAAAGAAGGACTCATCCACATCTCACAGCTCGATACGAAGCGTGTCGCAAAAGTATCCGACGTTGTGAAAGTGGGAGATCAGTTCGAAGTGAAACTTCTCGAGATCGACGAAAAGGGAAGAATGAACCTGAGCCGCAAGGCGCTGATGACTCCCGAAAAGAAGGATCCTGCACCGGAAGCTGAAACGAAGTAATTCGGATCGGAACACACTCATCCCCGACTTCGGTCGGGGATTTTTTTTTAGAAGACGATTTTATTCATGAATAGAACAGTTCAAAATTCAAAATCTCTGCATGGGACCATCACCGTCCCGGGTGACAAATCCATCTCGCACCGGTCGGTGATGATCGGCGCTCTTTCTGACGGGGTCACAGAGATCACCGGTTTTCTCAAAGCAGCCGATCCGCTCAGTACAATTTCCTGTTTTGGTTCGCTCGGCATCGAACATATTTTTGAGAATGACCGTCTGCTCATCTACGGAAAAGGATTACGCGGACTCAGCGCTTCATCATCCATGCTCGATGCCGGCAATTCCGGAACAACCATTCGATTGATCTCCGGTATTCTCGCAGGACAACAATTCCAAACCAAGATCAGCGGTGATCAGTATCTCGTCAAACGTCCGATGAAACGGATCATCGATCCTCTGATGAAGATGGGTGCAAAGATCTCGGCAACCGAAAAGTTCACCGCTCCGCTCACGATCGATCCCGTACAGTCGTTGAACGCCATCGATTATGAGTTACCGATCGCCAGTGCGCAGGTGAAGTCCGCAGTTCTGCTTGCAGGATTATTTGCTGATGGCACGACCCGCGTTATTGAGCATGAACCGTCTCGCGACCATACCGAACGGATGCTTGATCTGACACCGGTGA
>JBMOHT010000152.1:0-9571 GCA_049317705.1 Bacteroidota bacterium
CCATATAATCCACCACACGGACGAATCCGTCATCTAATACTTTGAAAGGAAGTCCCAGGATATCATCCAAGGATTGAACGACCGGCCGCGAAAGTTTTTCTGCTTGATCCATAATATGCGTTATGATTGAATGTGACGGATAGAGACTCTGAAAAACATTAAATAAATGTCATTCCCCCAAAGGGGTCACTTTGTGACGAGTCCCGTTTATTTTTATTTACATCGGGACGAGTCCCGAAGGGATCCCTTCGGGAGAATCTGAGAGAATATTCAGATTTCTCACGTCGCTTCGTGAAAGATCCCGTGAGCTCGTTCGAAAAGACAAAAAAAATATGTCTCAGAAGTCTCAAATGAAAATTTAGCGAACAAACGTACTTTAATTATAATTGAAAAACAACCTGCTTCAATTGGTCACGGCAAGTCCGGAACCGAAATTGGCCAACTCCAGCGACGCAACAACCGTGCGACTGGCAACATCGATCACTTTCAGAAAGGACGGCTTCTTCCCCCCTGTTGTCGCATGATGCGGCGGCTCACTGATCCCAAGATTCTCGCATGAGACATACACGAATTTTCCGTCCTTCGAAACTGCGATCCCGTGCGGCTCCACTCCGATATCCGAAATGGTGTATTCGATCTTCCTCGTTG
This sequence comes from Bacteroidota bacterium, assembly GCA_049317705.1. GTDB lineage: Bacteria > Bacteroidota > Ignavibacteria > UBA10030 > UBA8401 > UBA8401. The sequence goes on from JBMOHT010000152.1 coordinate 649, forward strand.
ATGCATTGATCGCCGAGACGGAATTGGAATTCCGGTTCGTCACGAACACATATGCTCCGTTCGGTGTCACGACCGGGATCAACGGGAATGTTCCCGTCTTGATGGAATCGACCACTTTCAACTGGTTCAGATCGATCACCCGCACTTCACCCGATTTTCTGCAGGTGACATAAGCAAAATTACCGTCGGGAGTTATAGTCGATTGATACGGCTCATACTGATACACATATCCGACGGGAAGCGATGGAACATTTCCTGAGATCGGGATCGTCTTAATGATGGAATTGTCGGATGTTTGTATCACCGTCACATTGTCGGAAAGCGAATTCGCCACCAACACATATTTAAAATCCGGTGTGATGGAGATGCCGTGTGGCTTCAGCATTGCGGCATTCCCTATATCCATCAACTTTGTCATTGAACCGGTATTCACTACAGTGATATTAGTTTTTAAATTTTCAAAATTCGAAACATAGGCAGTATCGCCGCTCTTCGTTAACGCGACCTGCGCAGGTGAATTGAGTCCGGTCGCAAGTTCACCCACTTTCACATTGTCCGACACACGGAATTTCTGAAGTTTACTCCCGCCGATAAGATTCACATAGTAGAACTGATTCTGCCGGTCAACAACCACGTTATGCGGAGCATTCGGCGGAGCTGCATTTGTATTCTCCACTCCCGTTGTGATGAACCTCGCAATTTTATTCCTGTCCAGATCGATCACCGCCGTAAGATCTTCCCCCTGATTCGTCACATATGCCCATCCGCGGGACGGCTGTGCAGTATATGCGACACTTCCGTCATCGTTCTTCGCTCCATTGTTGATCCAGCGGATGACGAGATCACGAAGTTCCGTCGGGAAGGAGAATCCTGCCGGCATCGAAGGAAGCGCCGTCGGTGAGATGAGTGTATCCGAATTGATATGCTGCAGCAAATGACTCCTTGATGCTCGATATGAAACGATCTGTGCTATTCCATCCGTACCATTCAAAGCATTCATCCACGAATCAAGCATATATTCGGATCCGCCGTGCAGCATTTTGGTCAGTTTGTGATGCACCATCCCTGCATGGCATCCGTTCACCGCACAACCGGTGGTGAAGAGCGGCTGAATATGCTGGGAATAGATGATCTGATCGCCGGTGAACGTTGTAAAATCCACCGGGGTCAATCCGATCTTGAGTGTGTTCAATCCCGCAGTCACAAACCCATCCGACTGCACCTGTTCCGGCACCACAGTATAATAGTAGGTCTTCCCATTCACCAATCCCGTATCGACCACTCCGGATCTGACGGACATCGATACTGTTGCGATCCGTTGAGCCGATCCGAAAGAGAATGATGGATTGAGATGACGGTAAACTCCGAATTGAGTAATGGACGATGATGTCGCTTCCCATCCGATTGCAGCGGTTCGATTGTAACCGACTCCATAGATGGTATTGACACTTCCCACCGGATTCGTACTGCCGATGATCGATGCGTTCTGTTTACATCCGGTCAAGAAAATGCAAAGCAGGACAAGAAGAACTGATTTGAACATGAAGACCGATCCTTTTTTCTTCAATATATCCAGTAAATCAGGATGAATCAACGAACTTTTCCGCCGCAGTTGTAACATATTTTGACGGGTCATTGAAGAATCACTCTGCTGCACCGATCAACTATTCACTTTTTCTTTCAGCGAAAACCATGTATCTTTACTCACAAAATACAGGAAGCAAACATCTTCCGAACACATAAACTGCTTTTTCACACCTAAAAAAAAGAGTTTTTATGGTAATTACAAATAAGACCGTGCTCGTCCTCGGCGGCTGGGGACTTGTCGGATCCGCGATCTGCCGCAAGCTGATGGATGAAAAACCGAAGAAGATCATTCTCACCTCCCTCAAAGAATCCGAAGCAAAAGATGCCTGTGAAACGATGCGGAGGGAATATCCGAAGGCCGGAAAGAATTTCTTCGTTCCATGGTGGGGAAACATCTTTGTGCGGAACGAGTTCAAAGATCTCACCCGCGACGAGATCCTCGCCGATCAGACCAAACGCACCAAGTTCCTCGATGATGTCATCGACGAATTGACCACCGAAGTCCTCGAACGTTCCGCCCTCTTTCAGCTCATCAACAAATACAAACCCGACGTCGTCATCGACTGCATCAATTCCGCCACTGCTATCGCGTATCAGGATATCTTCCAAAGTTCCCGAGATGTGGTGATCGCATTGAAGAACGACGCACCGAATCTGAAAGAGATCGTCGAACGCCTGCTCGCAACGCAATATACTCCCCAGCTCATCCGTCACGTTCAGATCTTCTACCGCTCCATGAACATCGCTAAGACCGGCACCTACGTGAAGATCGGCACCAGCGGAACAGGCGGTATGGGACTCAACATTCCCTACACGCACAGCGAAGAAAAGCCGTCACGCGTTCTTCTTTCGAAATCCGTCGTAGCTGGAGCACACACTATGCTGTTGTTCTTGATGGGAAGAACTCCGGACGCTCCGATCACGAAAGAGATCAAACCGACCGGCGCCATTGCCTGGAAAAAGATCGCCTACGGCGAGATCGCAAAGCGCGGCAAACCGATCGACCTGTTCGATTGTCCTCCCGAAAGCGGCGTGGAACTGAAAGGAAAGTTCAAGATCCGAATGCAGGGGAATGTAAAACCGACGGGACAGAAACTCAAATCCGTCTTCATCGACACCGGCGAGAACGGCATCTTCTCCCGCGGTGAATTCGAAGCGATCGCAACACCGGGACAGATGGAATTCGTCACCCCCGAAGAGATCGCCGATTCCGTCCTCTATGAGATCCGCGGAGGGAACACCGGTCACGACATCATCAATGCGCTGGACAATGCGACACTCTCTCCCACGTACCGTGCGGGATTCATGTTCCAGGGCGCTCTGGCAAAGATGAAACAGTTGGAAAAGGACCACGACACTAACAGCGTTGCGTTCGAAATGCTCGGACCGCCGCGTCTTTCCAAACTGCTTTATGAAGCACATCTGCTGAAGAAGATCTATGGAACAGTGAATGTCGTCATGAAAACAGCATCCAAGAAACTCTCGGACGATGTCACCACATATATCACCAAAGATGACGCGCTCCGTTCGCAGATCATCTCCATCGGAATTCCCATCCTCATGCCCGACGGCAAAACATTGCTGCGCGGTAACGAAGTGAAGATCCCGGCATTCCGCGGAATGAATGAACTCAATATCTCTCCCGCATCCATCGAAGAATGGGCGAATGCCGGCTGGATCGATCTTCGTCCCTCGAATATGGACCACTGGAAACTTCGCCTGAACGAGATCAAGAAGGAAGTGGAACTGCATGTTGCCAACGATACCAGTTCCAGGAATTTCCGGACCATGGAGTATTGGGGCAACTTCAATGATATCGACGCCGGCAAGATCGTCGGCTGGATCTTTACCGAGGAAGAAAAAGGAAAGAGAATGAAATCGTAAACCGAAATAAGTTTCACCACACTAAAACATCCAATATCTAATTGAGGAACGAATGAAACATCTACGAAATATCGCAGTACTGATGATCGCGCTCTTTGCGATGTCCATTGCCGACGAGGGAATGTGGACATTCGACAATCCGCCAAAGAAACAACTGAAGGACAAATACGGATTCGATATCACCCAGGAATGGCTGGACCACGTCCGTCTCTCCTCCGTCCGCTTCAATGACGGCGGTTCCGGTTCATTCGTCTCCGCGAACGGACTGGTCATGACCAATCACCATGTCGGTTCCGGTCAATTGCAGAAGATGTCCACTCCCGAAAAGGATTACATCAAAACAGGATTCTACGCACGCACTGCAGCTGAAGAAGTGAAATGCGTCGACCTTGAACTGAACGTGCTGATGGAACTCGAGAACGTCACCGATAAAGTGATGGCTGCGATCGCCGGCAAGAACGGAAGCGAAGCAATGATGGCACGCCGCGCAACACTCGCTCAGCTTCAGAAAGAAAGCAACGACAGGACCGGTCTCCGCACCGATCTCGTCACGCTCTACAACGGTGCTGAATACTGGCTGTATCGTTACAAAAAATTCACCGATGTCCGCCTCGTGATGGCCCCCGAAAAACAGATCGCATTCTACGGCGGCGATCCGGATAACTTCACATTCCCCCGCTACGATATTGACATGTGCTTCTTCCGTGTGTATGAGAACGACAAACCGTTCGCCACACCGCACTATTTAAAATGGAAAACAGCAGGCGCAGCGGACGGAGAACTCGTCTTCACATCCGGTCATCCCGGTTCAACGAACCGTCAGCAGACCTATGCGCAGATCGAATACTCACGCGACTATCAGTATCCCGCCCGTCTCGCGATGTTCAAACGGACGATCGCTGTGCTGAAACAATACTCCGCACTCGGTGAAGAACAGCACCGCCGTGCAGACGGAATGATCTTCGGTTACGAGAATTCACAGAAAGCAATGACCGGTGAATATCAGGGACTGCTCGACAAGAACCTGATGGCAAAGAAACTGCAGGATGAGATGGATCTTCGCGCAAAGATCAACGCCAATCCTGACTGGAAAGCAAAATATTCATGGGCTTGGGATTCCGTTGCCTCAGCAATGAACAAGACAAAATCACGCTTCAAAGAATTGACCTATCGCGGACTCAGCGGATCCATGGCTGGTCGTGCAATGACCATCGCACGTTATGCTCTCGAATCCAAGAAACCGAACGGCGAACGTCTGCCCCAATTCCAGGATGCAATGGTCAAATCGACACTGGAGAATCTCTATTCACCCGCTCCTGTCTATGCAGATATGGAAGAAGTATTGCTGGCTGACCGTTTCAAAGAAGCACAGGAAATGCTCGGCAGCAATGATGTCTGGGTAAAGGCAGTATTGAACGGAAAGACTCCTGAAGAAGCTGCAAAATATTATATCTCCGGAACGAAGCTTGCTGATCCCGCATACCGTAAAGCACTCATCGAAGCCGGCGAAGCAGAGATCTCCAAATCCACCGATCCGCTGATCCAGCTCGCACTCGTCGTTGTTCCCATCGGCGATGAAATGCGCACCTGGCAGGATAAAAATATCTCCGGTGTCATTGCCATGTCCAGCGAAGCAACAGGCAAAGCACGATTCGCTGCCTATGGAAAAGAACTTCCCCCCGATGCGAACTTCACACTCCGTCTCTCCTACGGCCAGGTGAAAGGATATCCGATGAACGGCACACTCGCACCGAGCATCACCACGATGTATGGTCTGTATGACCGTGCCTACAGTTTCGCGAATAAAAAGGATTTCGAACTGCCGCAACGTTTCAAAGACGGCGTCAGCAAACTGAACCTTTCCACACCGATGAATCTTGTCTCCACGAATGACATCATCGGCGGAAATTCCGGTTCGCCCGTCATCAACGCGAATGCCGAACTGGTCGGATTGATCTTCGACGGTAACATCGAAAGTCTCCCGGGACGCTTCACGTATTCCGAAGAGAAGAACCGCGCCGTCTCCGTCCACCCCGGCGTGATGATCGAAACGATGCGCAAGCTGTATGACGCAAATGTCCTCGCCGATGAACTGGAAGGGATCGTTGCACAGCCCGCACCTCCGAAAGAATCACCCGCAAAACCGGTGAAACCGGCAGCAAAAAAGAAAAAGTAAGCCCCATAGTAAAATAGCTGTTGATCCAATCAGGGATCCGGATCTTTCCGGGTCCCCTTTTTTTTATAACTAATCACATGCTATTTCATGCAGTTTCATTCCCCCAAAGGGGTCCCTTTGGGACGAGTTCCGGTCCGATTCTTAAGCAACGCCGGAAAGAGGAATCTGATCGTAATTCAGATTTCTCATCCCGATGTCAATGATTAAAATATCGAACATCGGGATTCGAAATGACATTTGTAATGCTCTTTTTGTGATATTTTGTGCCTTTGTGTTTTTGTGGCAAATATTTGATTTTCACTGGCGAAGTGGGGCGATTTTTTTATATTACAGTATGAAGAACTTCGAACGTCTCAACCGACTCCCACCGTATGTATTTGCCGTTGTGAACGAAATGATGTTTGCCGCCCGCAGGAACGGCGAGGACATCATTAATCTCGGTATGGGGAATCCTGACCAGCCCACACCTCAGCATATTGTCGACAAACTCAATGAAGCTTCCCAGAAGGTAGCCAATCACCGATATTCAGCATCCAAAGGAATCTATAAGTTACGTCTCGCTGTCTGCGATTGGTATAAACGAAAGTTCAATGTCGATCTCGATCCGGAAAAGGAAGCTGTTGCGACCATAGGTTCGAAAGAAGGACTCGCCCATCTTGCGCTTGCGGTCTCCGGTCCGGGCGATACGATCCTTTGCTCCACTCCGGCTTACCCGATCCATCCCTATGCGTTCGTCATCGCGGGCGCTCAGGTCATTCATGTGAATCTGTTCCCGCAGGATTCATTCCTTGCACGTGTTGCTGAAGCATATAAGAACACACACCCGAAACCGAAATTCCTTATCCTGAATTATCCGAATAATCCTACTACCGCAACGGTCGGACTCGATTTCTTTGAAGAAGCAGTTGCCTTCGCCAGAGCGAACGACCTGTTCATCATCCACGACCTTGCGTACGGTGATCTGGGATTCGACGGATATCAGGCTCCTTCCATCTTTCAGGTTCCGGGTGCAAAAGATGTTGCCGTAGAATTCTCGACATTGTCAAAGAGTTATAACATGGCCGGCTGGCGCGTCGGATTCTGCGTTGGAAACCGCGAGATCGTCGGAGCACTCGTAAAGATCAAAAGTTATCTTGATTACGGGATGTTTCAGGCGATACAGATCGCAGCCATCGCTGCTCTGAACGGTCCGCAGGATTGCGTGGAGGAGATCAGTACGATGTACAAGCTCCGGCGGAATGTTCTGGTGGAAGGACTGAACAAGAACGGTTGGAAAGTGGAAAAGCCGAACGCTTCGATGTTCGTCTGGGCCGAGATGCCTGAGTCCATGAAGTCCATCGGCTCACTGGAATTTGCCAAGCGTCTCGTTCAAGAAGCAAAAGTTGCCGTCTCCCCCGGTATCGGATTCGGGGAAGCAGGTGAAGGATTCGTCCGATTTGCACTCATCGAGAATGAAGAACGCATCCGTCAGGCGGTCCGCGGCATCAAGTCCGTTCTGCAGAACGGTCAGCGGTCATGAAGATCTTCGGTTCGGTAAAGATATTTTTCGCGATCTTTTTTTTCCTTCCTGTTGTATCATCTGCGCAGGACCAGTTCAATGTAACGCTCCGATTGGATTTCTCATCTGTGGATGCACTCATCGAATTGAGTGAAGGCCGCATCGCGAACATCGACCGTGTGGCGGAATTGAAAGGGAATCAGATCGCCGCCGCTACCAGTGCTCTTCTTGCCAGAGAACCGTATTCCACCAAAAGTTTTGCCCGTGAATTGGAGCGTTTCCGAAACGGTGCCAGTCTCTCCAATGATATCTATGGACTGAGTGCATCGTCCGCGTATCTTCAGCAGATCAAAGAATTGGTGAAGGAATCAAAACGGAGGAATCTGGACCGCAGAGTCCTTTCGACCATTGCTCCGTTCTTCCCTTCTGCTTCGCGTATCAACGCCTTCATTCCTGTCTATTTTGTTGCACTGGGAAATGAGAATGCGGCCGCATTCGTCCGCAGCGTGGTTTGGCGGGATAATGTTCCGTATTTCGTCCGGGACGGTGAAGGAGAATTAACGATCGTCGTGAATTTGACCCGGTCTGTGCAGTTTTTGAATAACGTAGAATATCAATTCGTGGATATGCTCTCCACACTCGCACATGAATCGTTTCACGCGGTCTTCGGGGTCTATCAGCAGTCATCCTCCGCGTGGCGCATGCTCAATGCTAAACCCGAACCGGTCTGGACACTCGCCGAACTGGCTCAGAACGAAGGGATCGCCTATCTCATCTCATTGCAGCAGCGTTCCGGCGGACAAATGTCGCCCGATCGACTGGTGACCGCGCGAAGATCAATCACGGCATTAGGCGATGCGATGAAAGAACTTTCATCCCCGGATATTACCCACCAACGGGCAACAGAATTGATCATGAATTCGAATCTTTCCGGTTCATACGAAAAGAATTACGGTGCAACGGCAGGATTGATGATGGCATATATGATCGACCAAAAGCTTGGCAGAAAAGCACTCACCGAAACACTCCAATACGGAACGGGAGATTTCTTTGCGAAATACCAGCAGGTCGCTGATGAAAGCAATGATCTACCGAAATTCGATCCTGCCGTGATCTCATTCCTTCAGAAATAGATTGTAAAGACTTTCATAGAACATCTCGCAAAGTCGCAAAGACGCTATAGTGAAATGGATATTTTTTTTCCTTGACGTCTTGACAGATGAAGAAGGAATTACGAGATATTTATTTTAAATCTATCAGGTATTTCGCAATAGTCAGTTGTATAATATTTTTCCTTCTATCCTTCTTTGTTTCATAGCGTTTTTGCGAGAGTATTTTTAAAAAAAGGACGGACTTGTGCCAATCCTTACATTAATTGCTCTTCTCTGTGTTCTCAGTGGCTATGGCTCTTCTTTGCGCCTTAGCGTCTTTGCGAGAATATTTAAAATACATAGGGCGGGATATCATCCCGCCCCACATGTTCTTTGTGTCTTTGTGTGAATTACTTTTGATCTATTCGAAGCGCAGCGCCTCAATTGGATCCAAATTCGCCGCTTTCCACGCAGGATACACTCCGAAGACGATGCCGATGAACGAACAGAAGATCAGTGCAGTGATATTCATCTGCAGTGCGGTGAAATCGATGATCGGTGTCTGAAGAATGGCCACAGAATTGTTCCACGGATAGATCGGCGGCGCTTTCAGCAGCACTGAAACGATGTTCCCCATGATCGATCCGGTGATGATCCCGATGACCCCGCCGATCTGTGAAAAGACGA
>JBMOHT010000153.1:0-9544 GCA_049317705.1 Bacteroidota bacterium
GCACCGACCGTATCCATGAACGGCTGTTCAAGGGATTCCTGAACAACGAACTCTGCCAGGGCCGGATCGTCAATGGGGAACATCAGTTCCACGCGGCGGTCAAGATTCCTTCCCATTAGATCGGCGCTGCTCAGATATAATTCCGAAGCGCCGTTGTTCATGAACCAGAAGACACGGCTGTGTTCAAGATATCTTCCGACGATACTGATAACGCGGATCCGTTCGCTCACATTCGGGATGCCGGGACGCAGACAGCAAACGCCGCGGACGATCAGATCCACCGATACCCCGGCCGCGGAAGCGGCATAGAGATGTTCGATGATCTTCTGGTCGGTGAGCGAGTTCATCTTCAGCACCAATCGCGCCGGTCTTCCGTTCTTCGCATGTTCCGCTTCGCGGTCGATCATAGAAGTGATGCGCTCGCGCAGCGTGATGGGAGCGACGGCAAGTTTCGCGAAGGAATCCTTCTTCGAATATCCCGTCAGGAAGTTGAAGACCTCGGTGGCATCGTTCGTGATCTCTTCGCGGCAGGTGAAGAAACTGTAATCTGTATAGATGCGGGCGTTCACCGGATTATAATTTCCCGTGCCGAGATGCACATACCGTTTCAATCCGTCGTTCTCTTTGCGGACGATGAGCGCCATCTTCGCGTGCGTCTTCAGTCCCACCAGTCCGTACACCACATGCACTCCCGCACCTTCGAGCTGTTTCGCCCATCCGATATTATTCTCTTCGTCGAACCGCGCCTTCAATTCCACAAGGACGGCGACCTGTTTTCCATTCTCTGCAGCTTCGATCAGCAGCGGTACGAGCGGTGATTCTTTTCCGATGCGGTACAATGTCTGTTTGATGGCGAGAACATCCGGATCGCTCACGGCATTCTTGATGAACTGTACGACCGGTGAGAACGAATCGTACGGATGATGCAGCAGAAGATCGCCGCGCTGGATGATGCCGAATATATCCTCTGCGCTGTCTTCAGAGATCTGATGCGCCGGCGAGTACGGCGGATCCTTCAGTTCGGGACGCGGGATCTTCAGTAAACTCATCAGATGATTCAGTCCCAGCGGCTGTTTGATGGGATAGACATCTTCCTTCGTTACTTCGAGATTCTCGATGAGGATATTCTTGATGCGTGCCGGCATCGTTTCCTGAACACCCACACGGACGACGGAACCGAACCGGCGCAGACGGATCGATTCTTCGATGGAGCTGATGAGATCCTCCGCTTCGTCCTCCTGGATCTCGATATCGGCGTTGCGCGTTACGCGGAATACATACGACTCTTTCACCGTCATTCCCGGGAACAGCAGTGAAAGGTTCGATGCGATCAGGTCCTCCAGCCAGACGTAACGGAATGTATCGACCCCCGCATGACCGTTGGGGATCTGGATGAGTCTCGGAAGAACATCGGGGATCTTCACGCGCGCGAACCGTTCCTCTCCGTTCTTGGAAGTAACGACAACGGCAAGGTTCAAACTGAGATTGGAGATGTACGGGAACGGATGTCCCGGATCGAACGCCAGCGGTGTCAACACCGGAAAGATACTCTTCGCGAACAGATTGGAAAGTTTGTCACGGTCCTCCTGATGGAGTTCGGTGATCTTCAGCAGACCGATCCCCGCATCGCGGAGCTGCGGATGGAGTTCCTTCCAGAAACAGTCGCTCATCTGTTTCACCATCAACGAGACACGCTCGTGGATCGCTTTCATCTGCTGAAGCGGGACGAGACCGTCCGGAGAATACTCCACATAATCGGCGATGATCTGTTCGCGGATCGCCGCAACACGGATCATAAAGAATTCATCAAGATTCGAACTGACGATGGCCAGGAATTTTACCCGCTCCAGCAGCGGATGCCGCTGATCGCGTGCTTCTTCAAGCACACGGTGATTGAACTCCAGCCAGCTCAGTTCGCGGTTGATGAACAGTGACGGATCGACCGCCGCGGTTCCTTTCTGGGGATGCGGAATGATCTTGCGGTTCTTCGGCCTCTGTGCGGTGGTCCGCTTTACCGGTGCCGGATTCAGTTTTGTGCGTGATTCTTTGGAATTCATCATGATCAATATTAGAGGAACATTCCGGCAGATACAAATAAACAAATTGTTACCGAACCTGCCGCTTCGGCGGATGTTGACCACTCCTTGACGCTACGGTAAAGAAAGAGTGACCTCGCGGTAATACTCTCCCAATGTAGGTAAAGTATTTTCTTACTACAATTTTTAGGAGGAACAATGAACACCGTTGTCACACCGCAATATCATGTGCTTTGTTCAACATCTGCATTTGAAGTGAAAATCGCTGATTCTCTTGAGGAGATCAATGCTGCTCTCCGGCTGCGGTTCGAAGTGTTCAACCTGGAATTAAAGGAGGGGCTACAGTCGTCCTACGAGTCTGGATTTGATTCCGACGTCTACGATACATTCTGTGATCATCTGATTGTGAAAGAAATCGCCACGGGAAAGATCGTTGGAACGTACCGGTTATTGACTCAGGAAAAAGCAGAGAAGCATATCGGTTTCTATTCAGAGAACGAATTCGATCTCTCGGCATTCCGTTCTTTGTCCGGCCGGTTCCTGGAGCTTGGACGTTCGTGTGTTGCAAAACCGTTCCGTTCGCTTGCGGTGATCAATCTGCTTTGGACCGGCATCGCGAAATATCTGGAACAGCACAACATCACCCATCTCTTCGGCTGCGCCAGCTTCCATACCGGTGATCCGTTGGAGATCGCTGCAGCCCACGCATATTTGAAATTATACCACACTACACCGGAAGCATTCGATGTACGTCCGCGTGAACACTGCCGGATGGACCTGCCGTTCCATTTCCTTACATCGCAGCAGATCGAGAAAGCATTCGATACCTTCCCTCCATTGATGAAAGGATATCTTCGTCTCGGCGCAAAGATCTGCGGAGAACCGGCGTATGATAAGGAATTCGGCACGACCGATTTTCTGATCATCCTTGAAACAGAACGCATCACGGAAAAATATAAGCGTCATTACGTGAAATCCGCTCTCGCCGCATGAGACGTTTGCTCAAGATCATTCTCTTTGGATTGACGTCGGTCTTTTTTTTGAGTGCAGCATTCCTTTTCCATGTGGTTACGTTCGCATTACCGGGACGACAGCGCTTGCTGGCAGGATTGGTCGTTCTGTGGGCGAAAACGACCACCGCGTTGTTGGGGATCGACGTTTCATTTTCCGGCAGGGAGCATCTCAACAATTCGGGAATGCTCATCGTCGCGAATCACCAAAGTTATCTCGACATCATCATCCTTGCTTCAGTGATCCCGACGCTTTTCGTCGCAAAAAAAGAGGTCCGCTCCTGGCCGCTGCTCGGCTGGCTTGCCACACTTGGAGGCACGTTGTATATCGACCGGACTGCATTCCGGGGAGCAAGCGAAGCGATGGAAAAGATCATCTCGGCGCTCCGCGGGGGAACGAATGTTCTTGTCTTTCCTGAAGGAACATCCACCAACGGCGAACTCGTAGCTCCGTTCAGACCCGCCTTGTTCCGCTCCGCAGTGAATGCGGAGCGGTCCATTCTTCCGGTGACGATCAATTATGTGTTGGTTTCCGGTGAGAATGCAGGCAGGAGGAACCGCGATCTGTTCTGTTGGTACGGAGCGATGACCTTCACCGATCATTTTTGGAGATTGTTGAACGTCCGGTCATTGACGTCCCATATTGTCATTCATCCGCCGATCCCGCATTCGTCCCCGTCCGATCCGAAAGAGCTGAGTGAAACAGCATTTTTGGAGATATCCAAAGGATTTCATCCATTCATTGACTGAACATCAAAGAGAAATGTTGAGACTATGTTAACACTGTGTCAAGAACGTATTACCGAATTTTAAACCATCGGTAACACGGACGTAACACATACTTAACAGGAAAAGAGGATTTTGGTTGAAAGAAATTCAACTGAGAACCCAAAAAGGCCTATACAATGAAGAACATCAGATCGATCATCCTTTCAACCATTATTTTGTTTGCCGTATCGAATGTTGCGATATCGCAGGAACAGAGTACACTCGACAAGATCCGACAGCAGCAGGCGCAGCAGGGAGGCACCCTTTCCGGAAAAGTGACGGACATAAAATCCGGTGAGGACCTGATCGGCGCCAACGTGATGATCGTGAATACCAAACTCGGAGCTTCCACGGATATTGAAGGGAAATTCCAGATAAAGAAAATATCAGAAGGCTCATATGATGTACGCATCACATTCTTGGGATACGAAACGAAATTGATCTCCGGTGTGATGATCAAAACCGGTGAGACCACAACGCTGAATATCAGTCTCGGCGAGGATCAGGGAATACAGCAGCAGGAAGTAGTGATCAGTGCCGCAGCGATCAAATCCGGCGAAGGGGCCATCCTTGCCGAACGGAAGAAAGCATCAAGCATCGGCGACGGCATCAGTTCCGAACAGATGAAGAAAGCACCCGATGCAACATCGGGCGATGCATTGAAGCGTGTGACCGGAGTGACGCTTGTGGATAACAAGTTCGTATTTGTCCGCGGCGTGACGGATCGCTATAATCAAACCACGTTGAACGGTGCATCGGTGACGAGCACGAGTGTGGATAAGAAAAGTTTTTCATTCGATATGCTTCCGTCCAACCTCATCGAGAACATGAATGTTGCGAAGACAGCAACACCGGATCTTCCCGGAGATTTCACCGGTGGCCTGGTGCAATTGAACACACTCGATTTTCCCGAATCACGCTCGATCAAATTCGTCTATTCCGGCGGGATCAATTCCATCACGACATTCGAGCAGTTCAACAGCTCGCAGGGCGGGAAGAATGACTGGATCGGCAGCGATGACGGTATCCGTCACATTCCGGACGGTGTCAGCACGGAGGCCAATGCCGATCTGATCGGAAGCAAAGCTCCGAACACATTCGCGCCGAAGAACACCAAGGCACCGATGAATCAATCGATGAGTCTTTCCGTCGCCGATGTGTATGATATGGATGATGCCCAGTTCGGATACCTTGCCGCGCTTTCGTACCGGAACAGCTACCAGAGAACGAACGGCAATTTGAATGACTACACCGGAACAACGTTGAACCGTAAACTCAAAGGAACGAGCGACCGGTTCTCCGTTCTGTGGGGCGGCATCCTTGACCTAAGCTACAAATTCGCGGAACTGCACAAGATCTCTCTGAAGAATAATTACAACCGCTCCGCTGAGGACAAATACAATTATGTCACCGGCGATGATTTTTACAACAATCAATATGCCCGTTCCTATCAGAACGAATGGGAACAGCGCGGTATGCTCTCGAATCAGCTGAGCGGTGAACATAAGCTCCCCGATGCGATGAATATGAACATCGACTGGCTCGTCTTCTTCTCGCAGGCAAGCACCGATCAGCCGGACCGCAAGCAGGTTGATTATAACAACAGCCGCGATTATCCTGATACCGATCCGCTGATCGTGAATACCGCTATGACCTCACGTTCGTGGGCTTCATTATATGACAGATCGCTCGGACAAAAACTGAATATCGCCATTCCGATGGATGAAATGAAAGTGAAACTCGGGATCCTTCATGAACAGAAGAACCGTCATTATGATATCCGCTACTTTCAGCCGACCGCTCCTACCGTGCAGTATGACCTTGCGTTGTATGGCATCGATTCGGTCTTCTCGTCGCAGAATTTCGGTCCCGGCAAGTACGGTTATCAGGAGATCACCAAACCGTCCGACCGGTATTCGGCAAAACAGGACCTCTTCTCTGCATATTTCATGACCGACGTTCCGTTCACCGTTATGGATGAGAATTTCCGTTTCACCGGCGGCGTCCGTATGGAACATTCGCAGCAGAATGTGTACACCAATGCAACGCGCGCAACATATGTTCCTGCCGTCACGACCATCGACAAACGCGATTTCCTGCCGTCGGTGAATTTCACGTATATCATCAACGAAACGCAGAATTTCCGCGTGGCGTACAGTCACACCGTGAACCGCCCGGAATTCCGCGAAATGGCGAGCGTGTATTTTTATGACTTCGACAAGTTCGAATACGTGGTGGGAAATGCGAATCTGACCCGCGCATATGCGCGGAATTATGACATCCGGTACGAGATCTTCCCCGAAGCCGGAGATCTGTTCGCTATCAGTTATTTCTATAAGAATATCTCCGCACCGATCGAGGAACGCAGGACATTCACTTCATCTTCGGAGCGGACGTGGTATAATGCTTCTTCGGCAAAGAACAAAGGGATCGAATTGGAGGTCCGGAAGAATTTTGGATTTGTCGGAGAGTATTTCAGCTCATTCCAGCTTGTGGCGAATTACACGCGCATCATGTCGGAAGTTCCGTTCTCGGAAGCGTCGGGAGCAACGGGAGTTGTCAGCGGTGTGCGTCAGATGCAGGGACAATCCCCGTATATGTACAATATCTCTCTCTTCTTCACGGAGCCGTCAACAAAAACATCGGTCAACCTTTTATATAACGAATACGGTTCACGCATCGATGCCATCGGACAGATCGGGAACGGAGATTTCAATGTGATCGAACATAAACGCGGCACAGTGGATTTCTCGCTGACACAGCCGTTGTCATCACTCATGAACGGACTGGAAGCGAAATACACGGTGAAGAATCTGAACAATCAGCCATCCATCTTCACACACGGTTCCAACGAATACCGAAGGAACATCACCGGCATCACGCATTCACTGCAGTTCAGTTTCAATTTTTAAGTGAAGCGTCACTGCTTAGCAAATTCTTAAAATAATAATGGTTAGCAATTTGCCACGAAGGCACTAAAACACTAAATCCCACAAAGAATAAAAGAGTAATTAGTGTGTCGTATTTTTTCAAAATATTTTGTGCCTTTGTGCTTTGGTGGCAGAAAGCAAAAGTATCATTTCCACTACACTGAGTAATTTCTGTGAAGCACATATCGATCTACAAACGAAGGGACGGTCATCCGTCCCTTTTTCTTTTTTCTTAACAGTATGGTAACGATGGCTTCACGTAGAAGTAAATCACCGTCGTTATTTTGTCTGCAGTAAATTTGAATTGTGAACACACATATCTCATTCATCATCACTCAACGAAAGGATCCATCATGAAGAAATTGCAGACGATCAGTCTGATGCTTCTGTTGATCGTTGCCTCCCTGGCAACCGCTCAGCAGAAACCGGTGAAGGTCATCGGAGCCGGTCTGGGAGCGGCGGCAAAAGCACCGTTCAATCTAACCGCAGGAAAGAATCTCACGCTCTACCGCGATACGGTCTACACACTCACAGGATTCTATTTCGTTGATTCACTTGCAACATTGACCATCCAGCCCGGAACGGTCATCCTCGGAGACAGTGCAACGCAGGGCGCACTCATCATCCGCCGCGGCGGCAAGATCTTCGCGGAAGGAACACGCACAGAACCGATCGTCTTCACATCATCCAAACCGGTCGGACAGAGGAAGCGGGGCGACTGGGGCGGAGTTATCATTCTCGGAAATGCACCGACCAACAAACCGATCACCACGAAGGTCGAAGGTATTGATGCCGGCGGCGAATACGGCGGACCGGATGCGAATGATAACAGCGGTGTCTTCAAATATGTCCGCATCGAGTTCCCCGGTATCGTTATCTCGCTGAATAATGAGATCAACGGATTGACCATGGGCGGTGTCGGCCGCGGTACAACGATCGAGTATGTGCAGGTCTCCAACTCGAACGACGATTCGTTCGAATGGTTCGGCGGAACAGTCGATGCAAAATATCTTGTGGCACTGAACGGCACGGATGATGAATTCGATACGGATTTCGGTTATTCCGGCCGCATCCAGTTCGCATTCGGGAAACGTGATCAGAATCTGTGGGACGCTGCCGGTCAGTCGAACGGTTTCGAATCGGACAACGATGCTACACCGACACTCGACAATCCGTTCACATCACCGGTCTTCTCCAACGTCACGCTTGTCGGACCTCAGTCGGATACGGCAGTTGCACTTCCTGCCGGACAGAAATTCGAATACGGCGCGGTCATCCGCCGCAATACACGGTTAAGCTTCCACAACTCCATCATCATGGGCTATCCGTTCGGTCTTTCGCTGCGGAATGATTCCACCGCGGCGTTCGCACTGCAGAGCAATCTTCAGATCCGCAATGTCAGTCTTCAGGCACGCACGAATACGCTGAACGTCGCAACAGTCGGCGCAGGCGTTGGTTTCACCTTTGCAACATGGTTCGGTTCTGCAGGATGGAACAATCTTGGCGCAACACCGCGCCAGCCGTCAGCGATCGGCCTTGTTGATGTGTTCGCATCGACACCCGATCCGCGTCCGACCGTTGCCTCAGAGGCAGCAACCGCAGGAACAGATTATTCCAGCAGCCAGCTGAACAGCGGATGGTTCAAATCGGTCTCCTATCGCGGCGCATTCGATCCGAAAGCGACCCGTGCACAGCAGTGGGATGCAGGTTGGACGAACTACGATGCACAGAACACCAATTATACCGGAGCAGTGAAGCCGGTCCTTGCACAGCGTCCCACGAAAGTGATCGGCGCAGGTCTGGGAGCAGCGGCAAAAGCTCCGTTCAATCTTACCGCAGGAAAATCGTTGACGCTCTACCGCGACACCGCGTATGTGCTGACAGGATTCTTCTTTGTTGATTCACTCGCGACGATCAATATCCAGTCCGGTGCGGTCATTCTCGGCGACAGCGCAACACAGGGAACACTCATCATCCGCCGCGGCGGTTCCATCTTCGCGGACGGAACAAAGTCCGAACCGATCGTCTTCACTTCATCCAAACCGATCGGCCAGCGGAAACGCGGCGACTGGGGCGGAGTGATCATTCTCGGCAATGCACCGACGAACAAACCGGTCACCACGAAGATCGAAGGAGTTGATGCCGGCGGTGAATACGGCGGCGATAATCCGAACGACAACAGCGGCGTCTTCCGCTACGTCCGTATCGAATATCCCGGTATCGTTATTTCGCTGAACAACGAGATCAACGGTTTGACCATGGGCGGCGTCGGCAGCGGCACTGCGATCGATCACGTGCAGGTGAGCTATTCAAACGATGATTCCTTTGAATGGTTCGGCGGAACGGTCAACGCAAAATACCTTGTAGCATTCGCCGGAACCGATGATGATTTCGATACTGATTTTGGTTTCTCCGGAAAAGTTCAGTTTGGTTTCTCGAAACGCGATCAGAACTTCTGGGATGCGGCCGGTCAGTCAAACGGTTTCGAATCGGATAACGATGCGACACCCACACTGGACAATCCGATCACTTCACCGGTCTTCTCGAATATGACCATCGTCGGACCGCAGGCAGATACATCGGCCGCACTTCCGGCAGGACAGAAATTCGAATACGGTGCGGTTCTTCGCCGCAATACACGTACGAGCATCCACAACTCGCTCATCCTCGGATATCCGTTCGGTATCTCCATCCGCAATGATTCCACCGCATCATTCGCCTTGAGTGGAACGCTTCAGCTGCGCAACGTCAGCCTGCAGGCACGCACGAACGTACTGAATACCGCATCCGTTGCCGCCGG
>JBMOHT010000154.1:0-9527 GCA_049317705.1 Bacteroidota bacterium
AAATCGCTCGGCATCGGCCTGTTCAATGCATCCTCGCTCATCGCAGTGCGACATCTCTCCCCTGTCATCGAGGAAGTGAACGAGCAGTTCTTTGAATCGAAGATCAGGAATGCATTCGAATTACGGAAGAAACTCTTCCCCGGGAACGATACCTATCGCGTGGTGAACGGCGAGAGTGATTTCCTGCCCGGACTCATCATCGACCGCTACAATGAGTATATCTCTATCCAGACCTTCTCCATCGGAATGGACCTGCGGCTTGAAATGATATGTTCTGTCGTTGAATCCATCTTCTCTCCGAAAGGAATTGTTGAGCGGAATGAGTCCCCGTTACGGACACTCGAAGGGATACCGCTCCGAAAGAATATTCTTCGCGGCACTGTCGCTCCGGTCGTTGTGGACCTGAACGGAGTGAAATTCACCGTGGATGTGATGGAAGGACAAAAGAGCGGATTCTTCCTGGACCAGAGAAATAACAGGACCATTTCCAAACCGTTCGCAAAAGGTGCATCCGTCCTTGACTGCTTCAGCAATGAAGGGGGCTTCGGTTTATATGCTGCACTGTACGGCGCCTCAACAGTGGATTGCGTTGATATCTCCGAAGATGCGCTGATAAAAGCGAAAGAGAATGCTGCACTCAATAATTTGTCCAACATTCAGTTCCATACTGCCGATGTTTTTCAGTTCCTTGAAACGGCATCAAAAGAAGGAAAGAAATGGGACGTGGTCATCCTCGATCCTCCATCCTTCACAAAAAGCAAGAAGACCGTTTCGAACGCCATTAAAGGATATAAAGAGATCAATACGAATGGACTCCGTGTGACAGTACCGAACGGTATCTTTATCACCGCATCATGCTCCCATCATATCGATAAGGATACGTTCCTGCAGATCGTTCAGGAAAGCAGTTCGCGCGCGGGACGGAGAATAAAACTTCTTCAATATTCCGGTGCTTCGCCCGATCACCCGACCCTACCATCTATGCCGGAAACTCATTATCTTAAATGTGCGTTATTCAGTGTAGAATAGAAACTTCTGAAAAACTCTAGACTCATGTCATTCCCCCGAAGGGGTCCCTTCGGGACGAGGAGCGAAGCGACGAGGAATCTGAAGTAAATGTCAAAAACATCAAAAAGATTTCTCGCTCCGCTCGAAATGGAATGATTATTATTATATTTCAAAAGTCTCGAATAGATTGCGTGCAGCGAGGTGCATATGAATAAAATATTCTTCCTTCTCTTGATAGGAATGTCGTTCCTTTCCGCACAAAGCAAAGATTCCACGATCATCTTCTCATCACCGGATGCCGAGATCCTTGCCCCCGTACAATCATCATACAACGACGGCTGGGGTGTCGACATCCTTCTCTCCAATAACGGATTCGGATTTGCGGGATTCTACCGTCACCAGTATTCGCGTGAACTCGCCGGCACCGTCACTCTTGGGATAGCCGAATCCAAAGATGATAATGAAGTGGAGTATTTCGATTATTGGGGCCAGTCATACATCCCGGGAAAGATCAATCGCTTCCTGATGATGCCGATCATGTTCGGAGCCCAGTATCGTTTGTTTGCGGATGATATCACCGACAGTTTCCGACCATATGTCAACGGCGGTGTCGGACCGACCGTCATTCTTGCTTCACCGTATGACAAGGAATTCTTCAACAGTCTCGCCTACGGTCAGGCACATTATACCTTCGGAGGATATGTCGGGATCGGTGCATTCTTCGGTTCCGACATGGGAAGTTTATCAGGAATTAATGTCCGTTACTATTACATCCCATATAGTAAAGGGATCAACAGTCTGCAGGATCCTGACATCCTGATCACTCCTCAGGCCGGTGAGACATTCACCCCCTATTATGTACCCGGTAAGGTCCGGAAGAAATCCGACTTCGGCGGTTTCTTCATTACCATCAATCTCGGTTCAGCATTTTAATCAGCACAAGGCGCATCCATGAAAGTGACACTTCACCGTACAAACAACAATTACACACTCGAAGCGAAGAATGAGAACGAGAACACGATCGTTTTCGACAATAATAAGGCGGGCGGCGGTGATGATGCGGGATTTCGTCCGATGCAGTCCCTTCTTGCAGCAGCAGGAGCATGCAGTTCGATCGATGTCGTTTCCATCCTGAAGAAGCAGCGGATCGAGAATTACGATCTGACGGTGACGATCGAGGGTGAGCGGGAAACAGGAAAAGATGCGAACCTCTGGAAGAAGGTCCACCTGCATTTCACGCTTACAGGAGACGTTCCAAAAGAAAAAGCCCAACGCGCGGTTGAGCTTTCGGTGACCAAATACTGTTCAGTTTCAAAGACGCTGGAAGCGGCGGGAGCGGCGGTGACAGCCAGCGTAGAAGTTATCTAAAAATAGATCTTGTTCATCTCCATATTTATTGTTTCTTCTTTCCGTCATTGTGGTTGTCAAGTTTGAACTTGAATGGAATTGAGACCCAGACCTTCACTTTCTGTCCGGCCATGGTTGCCGGAGAAAATTTCCATTGTAAAGCTGCATTTTTTGCCTCTTCTTCAAATTGACTTTTCGCCTTATATGCTTCATCCGAAACCCTCTTCTTCTCCGCCGGAGAGTTTGAATTCAGCAGTTCAGGAGGATCCGGAGCAGAAAATTCCTCCCGAATAATTTCGGCTTTAACAGTATTCCCTTCTTCGTTGACAAGCAATTTAATCCAAATGATTCCCTCCATTTTGATCTTCCGTCCGAGTTCAGGATACTTCGGTGCAGGATTTTTGCCAGGCAACGGCTGGGGCTGTTTGTCCACCGGAACAAAATCCGGCGGATTACTTTCATCCATGCGCAACGAAAAGAATAATTCCGTTTCTGCATCATCCTTTACCTTCACATTATTCTTCAGTTCTGGAGCAAATCCATTTGCGGAAGCCTGTACCTGATAGAAACCGGGAAGCAAAAGAAGTTTGTATTGTCCGTCAGGTCCAGTCAATACGATGTTCGATGTCCCAAGTACTTCTACACGAACGTTCGAGATCGGCTTTTTTGAAACGGCATCTATCACCGTCCCGGCGATCCCCGATCTTCCGCCGATCTCCGCAAGCAGCGATTGACGGACGGCGATCTCGGTCCTGAATGTATCAGGGATCTGCGCAATACAATATGCGGTAATGATCATACTCAAGAAAATACTATATCTCATCATACCCTCCTTAATTTGAATAACTGCTTTGAATGATCACCGGCGGCATCTCAACAACATATACATACTCCGTTCTGGATTGATTCGGGAACATCAGCATCATTGCACCATAACCGGCGAGCCCCACAGCCAACAGCAGTGCGGCGAGCACCGGGATCCTTACGGCGGTCTTCGATGTGATCAACCGGTTGAAGGATATTCTCCCTCCGTTTCGAATTGAACCATGATCGGAAGAGTTCATCCGTGAGATGGTCTGTGAGTTGATCGGCGGAATAGGGTCCGGGATCCTACGAAGCTCGTTCTTAAGCGCTGTCAGCGATCGGAATTCCTTCCGCAATTGTTCATCACTGCTCAACCGAGTGAACAGTTGTTTCATCTCAACATCATTCAGGTCCTCATCCAGACATCGCTGAAGAAGATCGTTATAGTGATCGTTCATAATATTCCTTTAGTGTACGGTTCCATTAATTTCATCATCGAACGTCGTGCTTTGAATAATCGCGATTTGACGGAACTGACCGTTGTCTCCGTCACCGCGGCGATCTCTTCGTAGGACATCCCCTCATACTCTTTCAACAGGATCACCTCTTTATATTGAGGAAGCAAAGCATTCAGTAATTTCTCTGCGATCTTGCTGCGCTCATCTGATTCCGTCCGTTCGGACGGTCCTTCAAAGACGCTTTCTTCTTCATGCTCCGCAATAGCTTTGAATTTTTTATTTTTTCTCAGTAATGTGATGCATTCATTGCGGGCGATGGTAAATATCCATGACCGAAGCACGGACGGATCGCGCAGCTGATCCTTTTTGGTCATGAGAATAACGAATGTATCATGCACCACATCTTCCGCCATCACCGGGTCCGACAACAGCCGAGAACAGAATCTGAATAATCCGTACCGATAGCGTTCATAGAACAACGTAACAGCGCGGGGATCCCCTGCTATAACGTTCTGCGCCAATTGCTGGTCTGTCATCGGTGTGGGCTGCATCATAGATAAGAGTCAGCAGGGAGAATAAAGTTGCTCTCTATTCAGCGTTTATTTTTTCTTTGGTGGACCATTCTTGCCGGGCTTCACAGGAAGGATGCGGAGATCAAAATTGAAGGGAATACGGATGGTCGCTTCGATGGATTCTCCCTCCAGCATTGCAGGAGTGAATTTCCAGATACGGGCACTTGTTTTGGCACTCTTGATCAGCGATTCAGCAGCTTCTTTAAACGGCGAAGGGAGCGATTCCAATTCACCGGCAGAGCGGACAACCTTCGTCCCGCCGGAATAGATGAATTCTGCAGATTCAAATTCTGCCATTTTTACTTTGCCGTCGGTGCCGACAGTTGCATTCAGTAAAACCGTTCCTTCAACCCGTAATTTCTGTGCATCTGCGGGATATTGCGGTGGTTTCTGTACTAGTAATTTAGGACGGACCATCATTTGTTCCTGGGCCAGGACGAACGATGTTATAATGAGCAGTATCAGCAACAGTAATTTTTTCATAGAAGGGGTCCAATTCTTGTGGAATATACGCGATATTTTACAATATTCTATCGGGACTGTTCCAATATTCTGATTATTATTCGTAAATTAGCCATCCAAAAAATAATGTCAATTTTATGAGACGATTCTACACTGCTGTTCCACTCTTCTCTATTATAACAACACTGGTATTCGCCTTCGGTGAAAAACCGGTACATCCGGTATCATTCGACAAGTATGTCATTACGAATTATACTGCGGATAATGGTCTTCCTCAAAATACCGTCGATCTTGTGGACCAATCATCCGATGGGTATATCTGGATCGGAACATATGCCGGGTTAGCCCGGTATGACGGTGTGAAGTTCATCCATTTCAACAGGTCCATCACTCCTGCGTTCAAGATCAATCACGTTACGGTGATGCATCAGGATAAGAGCGGCGCTTCATGGTTCGGAACGAACGGCGGCGGCATCGTCCGCTACGCAAAACATACCTTCTCGTCTGTTGAAGAATTCAATTCCGGCGGAAAAGAATATATCAAATCCATCCAATCCTTTTCACCGAATGAACTCATCGTTGGAACAGAACGCGGCGGCATCCACACCGTCCGTGTCAGTGATTCCGGAGCTATTCAAGAGATCGTTCCTTTCCTGGATAAACAATTGCCGAAGAATATCCTTTTCCGCACGATGCTGAAGGCAGGAAAGACGATCTACATCGCAACCGATATCGGATTGATCACGATCGATGGTCAAACAATAAGGAAGCTAACAACAGCGAACGCACTTCCGAATAATTCCATTACAGCTCTTGCGGTGGATCAAAATAATACGGTCTGGGTCGGAACATCCAATGGACTTGCGCGGATCGTGAATGGTTATGGTTCTATAGAGTCATTTTCCACTTCCAACGGACTCACGAATAACTCGATCCGTTCGTTGTTTGTGGACAAAGAGAATACGCTTTGGATCGGAACGGACGGCGGTGGTCTCAACCGTTTCATCCCCTCATCGAACGGTCCTCAGTTCGATGCGCTAACGTCGGATAACGGACTAGTAAACAATTTTATCCGCACGATCTTTCAGGACAGCGAAGAGAACATTTGGATCGGAACGCGGAATGGTTTGAGTCAGCTTCACATCCGTAAATTCGAACTCTTCGGGAAAAAATCTGGACTTTCTGATTCGTATGTCCGGACTGTCCTTGAAGACAGTAAGCACCGGCTCTGGGTCGGAACGAACGGGAGCGGTTTGAATTGTCTGGACGGAAGATCCGTGAAGACCTGGAATGAGAAGCAGCTTCCGAATATGTTCATCCGAGCATTGTATGAGGACCATAACGGACTCCTCTGGATCGGAACGGACGGCGGCGGTGTCATACGGTATGATGAGTCGAAACCTGTCGGGAAACAATTCAAATACTACAACAGCGCCAATGGATTGACCGAAAATTATATCCGTGCATTCGAAGGAGGATTCGACAACGACCTCTATGTTGCGACCTACGGCGGCGGTATTTCCCGCATCAAAGGCGATTCCGTAATTCCACTGACGACCAGACAGGGACTGGCCAATGACAATATCCTGGCAATGGTCCGCTCCTACAATAATGAGATCTGGGTCGGAACGAACGGCGGCGGGATCAATCGGATCACTCCTCGGGGCATTGAGACGTACTCAACGAAGGATGGACTTTCCAACAATTTTATCCTCTGCATGTTCGTCGATAAGAGCGGTGCATTGTGGATCGGAACGAACGGCGGCGGCATCAATCGGTTTGCCGACGGAAAATTCCAGAGCTTCACAACGAAGGATGGTCTTCGCGAAGATGTCACATTAATGATCATCGAAGATGATGCCGGTTTCCTATGGATCGGCGGGAATCAGGGGATCACCCGTATTCCGAAAGCGGAATTCCAAAAAGTTGCAGACGGCACACTGAAGAAATTCTCCCGCATCGATTTCGGCCGTTCCGATGGATTGCAGAATGCTGAGATCAGCGGTGTTTCGAGTCCCAGCATCATCAAGGCGTCGGATGGTAAGATCTGGTTCACCACCGTCGGCGGTCTTGCCATGGTCGATACGAACCGGATCGTCGACCAGATCAATACATTCCCTCTTCATGTCGAAGAGATCCGCGTGAACGATCAGACATATTATCCCGATTCAACACTGGAGATCGCACCGGGATACAGTTCTGTGGAATTCCACTATACCGGATTGAGTTACATGTCCCCGGAACGGATCCGGTTCCGTTACAAACTGGATGGATTCGATGCGAATTGGAATGATGCCGGAGTCCGCAGGACCGCATATTACACGAATATCCCTCCGGGATCCTATACATTCAGGGTCAGTGCATCGATCGACGGAGGCATTTGGAGCACGGACGAAGCAACATCGGTAGTCGTCTTCGAACCGTATTTCCATCAAACGCCGTATTTCGGATTCCTTGTCGGCATCGGACTGATCATTCTCGGCGCCGGACTCTATGCGATGCGCACGGCAAATGTTCATCGGCATGCAAAGCATCTTAAGAGTATCGTTGATGACCGCACGAAAGAACTGGTCGAGACCAAAGAGAAGATCGAACAGCATCTGAAGGAAGTTGAATCGACCCGTGACGAACTCTCTCGGATCAACACCCGCCTGGACAAAGCCAACAAGGAGAAATCGGACCTGCTCGGGATCCTCTCCCATGATTTCAAGAACAAAGTGGTGAACCTGAATCATTTTGCTCATACCATCAACGACAATCAATACAATCAGACCGTTGTTCAGGAACACTCGCAGCTGATGGAGCAGACGACACATTATATGCTGAAACTGATCGAGGATACGCTCAGTTCCTCAGCGCTCGAACAGGGGCAGCTGGTCGTGAAGAAATCCAATGTGGACATCGTTCAATTGGTGGAATTGGCGGTGCTGAAGAACAGGATACTGATGCAGCAGAAATCGCAGACGATCGGATTCTCGACATCCGCCGAGACCTGCATCGTCAGCGGAAGCGAACGCTGGCTGAATGAAGCGGTCGAGAATCTCATCAATAACGCTGGAAAATTCTCTGATGCCGGTACGACCATCGATGTCAGCATCGCTGTGAACGATCAGACCGTTCAGATCAAAGTGAAGGACCAGGGTCCCGGGTTGACGGACGATGATCAGAAGCAGTTGTTCCAGCAATTCACCCGTCTCTCCGCACAGCCGACCGGCGGCGAGATCTCAACAGGACTCGGACTTGCGATCGTCAAGAAGATCGTTGAGAAACATAACGGCAAAGTGAGTGCCGAAAGCATTGTGAATCAGGGATCGACATTCATCATCGAACTGCCCGTATATCGTCCCTTATAACCACACGCTTCTTGATTTGTTTCCTATCAAACAATTTTTTTCTTTCCTAAAATTACAGTAGGTCCCGTTAGGGACCTACTGTTTGCAGATTTTTCGTTATTTTTTCAATAAGCTCCGTTAGGAGCGTCCTGTGCGTTTCTTCTCCGTTGCTGAACCTGCCGTTCGTTCAATGCAATTGTCAAACCCGAATTCTAGAAAATAGTCGAAACATAAATCCATCCCTTTTCTCTTCTGAGTTCAAACGGAATTCCTTCCCGATCAAATGTTCATATTCCGGGAAGAATGTATCGCCCTCTTCTCTGTTATCAACGATCGTCAGATCCAATTCATCCGCAAGCGGGAGTGCCTGCCGAAAGATCTCCCCGCCGCCGATGACAAACACATTTTCGGATTCAGCACAGGAAGAGAATGCATCGGCGAATGATGTAAATACTTCAGTCCCTTCATTTGAAAACGGTTGATGTGAAAGGACGATATTCCGTCTGCCGGAAAGCGGCTTACCGATGGACTCGAATGTCTTTCGTCCCATCAGAACGGTGTGTCCTAAGGTGAGTGCTTTGAATCGTTTGAGGTCCTCGGGGAGGTGCCATGGTGTGGCACCATTCCTCCCGATGACGAGTGTGCGATTATGTGCGGCAAGAAGGATGATCTTCATCCGGTCATTTCCAGGGAATCGCGATCCCCAGCTTCTCGAATTTTGCTTCGATATCACCGCGCTCGCGGTTGCTCTTCATTTCCTGTCCAGCTGCTGGGAGCAGTCCGAACGAACGAGCGACATCATTTGCGGCTTCTTTCCCCTGCATATTCAGCGCTTTGATGATCTCGATCTCAATGTGAGAAAGGGATGATGCATTCACTTTATAATCCTGGAATGCTTCCCATGCCATCGGCACCCAGCGTTTCACGATCTGTTCGCCGAGCGTCGTAGCATATTCGCGGATCTCGAACTGTGCATGCGGATCCATCCGCAGCCAGAGGAAATGGAGCAGGTTGTGCAGGTCTACTTTCCAATATGCTTCCGTGTACGTGGAAAGCGGAAGATCTTTTCTTGCCTGTTCCCGTGCCATTCCTGCGTTCACTCTTTCTTCATAGACCAATCGCGAGAGATTCTGCAGCTGCAATTCCTGCTCCGAGAGTTTCTTTCCTGTTGCAAGATCGAAGAATCCGTCGCTCCCCTGCTTATTATCTTTGGACTGCATTCTCCAATGCTCATCACCGGCGCGCTGAGCGGCATCGATGGCAAGTGAATAGCGCGTTGAATATTCATTCACGTTCGCCGTGCGATGTCGGATCCATTGTCTCCAGCAATCCATCGGTACGCGCACGTGGAATTTGATCTCGCACATCTCGAACGGCGTGGTGTGCTGATGTCGCAGCAGATACCGGATCAATCCCCGATCCTCACTCACTTTCTTCGTCCCTTTTCCGTATGAAACACGTGCTGCCTGAACGATGGATTCGTCACTTCCCATATAATCCACCACACGGACGAATCCGTCATCTAATACTTTGAAAGGAAGTCC
>JBMOHT010000155.1:0-9472 GCA_049317705.1 Bacteroidota bacterium
GCCTCCAAAGTGATCAATAAACATGAACCGGCACTTGTGCTTGAAGGTGTTCGGCTGATCGTGGAGCGGATCGAAAAGAAGAATAAAAAGAAGAAATAAGAATTTGCTGGATACTCGTTACTGGATCTACGCTCTTGCGAAAGGTTTGATCCAAGTTTCAATGATGCCATTTCCATAAACGTAAAACGCCGTCCGAGGACGGCGTTTTACGTTTTAAACAATTGAGAATTTCTTACTTCATACCGAACATCTGCACTGAGAACTGAGCAAATGAGATCAATTCATTGAAGAACAATCCGAAATACAGCGTGGGGATCAAAAGAGACATCAGCAGGATGTTCTGCGCCAGCGGGAATGTGATCGGTTCTTCATTCGGCTGACCTTCACGGAGAAACATGTTCCGGATGATGCGCACGTAATAATACAATGAAACGACGCTGTTCAATACGCCGATAACAGCAATGCCGATCATCTTTGCATTGATCAATGAGAGGAAGATCATCCATTTTCCGATGAATCCTGCTGTCGGGGGAAGACCCGTTAACGATACCAGGAAGATCGCAAGGGCAACCGAAAGCAGTGGAGACCGTTTCCCTAATCCTTTATAATCATCGATATTCTCGCTCTTTGTCTTATTGGCGATCAGCATCACTACATAGAATGCGCCCAGGTTCATGAAGAGATACACTGTGAAATAGATCATCACTGAGGCAAATCCATCCGAACTCAGCACGACCAGACCGAGCAGCATGTATCCCGCCTGCGCGATGCTTGAATAAGCCAAAAGACGTTTCACATTGTCCTGCCATAGCGCGACCAAATTTCCTAAAGTCATCGTCAATACCGCAAGGATCATCAGAGCATTCTGAATGTGAATTCCGCTGATCAGTGCCCATGCCCCTGCCGGGAGTCCGGTGACGGAAGAATCGATGAACATCACTTTGAACGCTCGCATCATCATCGCGAAACCTGCCGCTTTCGAAGCAACAGAAAGGAATGCGGTCACGGTCGTCGGAGCACCTTCATACACATCTGGGGTCCAGAAGTGGAACGGCACTGCGGAGATCTTATAGCCGAATCCGACAAGAAGCATGATCGAAGCAACGATGAGCGCTAATTGACTTGAGCTTCCCTGCATCAGCACATGATTGATACCGACGATGTCGAGTGTCCCTGTCAAACCATAGATCAGTGAGATTCCATAGAGCATGATGCCGGACGAAAATGCACCATAGAGCAGATACTTGAGTGATGCTTCCGTTGAATCCTTCGCTTTCCGGGTGAATCCTGCAGCAACATATGATGTGAGCGAACTCATTTCCAGCGTTAGATACATCATCAGCAGGTTCGATGCGCCGACCATGAACATCATTCCTAGTGCCATCGAGAGGATCAGGAAGTAATACTCACCTGAGGTCTTCTTCTCGTCGTTGATCTCATCCGAGAAGCGGGACATGACCGTGATGACGATGGTGGAAAGGATGATGACGATCTTGAAATACGTGGCGAAAGGATCGACACTGAGCATTCCGCTGAAAGTCGAGTTGTTCAGTCCGATCTGTGTGGTAAGCACATACAAGGCGGCGAACAATCCCGCGACAGAGAGCAGCATCAGGTTCTGAGCATTCTTCCGGTCCACCAGGTGGAGAATGAGCACGAGACAGAGCGTCACGGTCACCACCACTTCCGGCAGGATATTATTGAGATTACTGAGGATAGTTTCTAACATGATATCTTCTTTTTGATCAGCAAAAAATAAATTGAAAAGAACTACAGTGTTAATTACCGACCACGGCGCCGGCATTCGCTCTCACGAAATCGACCAGCGTATTGGCGGAGGTGTTCATCACATCGAGCATCAGATTCGGATACAGACCGAGCACCAGCACGATAATGCCGAGCGGAATGAGCATGATCATTTCGCGTGTATTGATGTCCGTCAGATCATTCCAGCGTTCCGGCAGTGTGCCGAGGAATACGCGCTGAAGTGTCCACAGCATATAGCCCGCGGTCAACACGATACCGAATGCGGAAGCGATCGTCAGCCAACGGAATGTCTGGAATGCACCGAGGAACGAGAATGCTTCGGAGATGAATCCGCTCAGACCGGGAAGACCGATTGCAGCGAAGAATGCGACGATCATGATGCCCGAGTACTTCGGCATCTTGTTCATCAGTCCGCCGAACTCGTCAACACCGCGTGTGTGTGCACGGTCGTAGATCACACCGACAATAAGGAAGAGCATTGCGGTGATCGTTCCGTGGTTGAACATCTGCAGCATACCGCCGAGCATACCCTGCGTGTTCATCGCTGCGATACCGAGGATGACGATACCCATGTGGCTGACGGAGGAATATGCGATCAGTTTCTTGAAATCCTTCTGTGCCAGTGCGCAGAACGCACCGTAGATGATATTGATGAATCCGAGGAATGCCAGCGGATAGAGATAATGCATCGCGGCATCCGGGAAGATCGGGAATCCGATGCGGAGCAGACCATACGTTCCCATCTTCAGCAGAACACCGGCCAGGATAACGGAAATGGCGGTCGGTGCTTCAACGTGCGCATCGGGCAGCCATGTGTGGAACGGGAAGATCGGGACCTTGATGGCGAATCCGATGAAGATCGCAATATAGGCAAGATAACGCCACGTGGTATTGATACCGGCAAGGATGGAACCTGCGTCGTAATTTGCGGGATTCATCATCGCCAGCATGTTGAACGTGTGGATCTTCTCACCGGAAGCAGGATCGATGATCATCACGCTGAAATAGAGCGCCAGCATCGCCAGCAGAAGTAGCACGGAACCGAGCAACGTATAGAGGAAGAACTTGATCGCAGCATATTCGCGTCGCGGTCCGCCCCACACACCGATCAGGAAATACATCGGCAGCAGCATGATTTCCCAGAAGATATAGAAGAGGAAGAAATCGAGTGCGACGAAGACGCCCATCATTCCGGTATCGAGCAGAAGCAGCAATGCGAAATATCCTTTGATCGATTTCTCGATGCTCCAGCTGGAGATGACCGCTACACAGGAGATGATCGCCGTCAGGAAGACCATCGGCATGCTGATACCGTCAATACCGAGGAAGTAATCGATCTTGATGGAACCGAACCAACCGGTGCTGTGCACGTTGATCCAGTTGAAGACCTCCTTGAACTGCATCGTATCGGCGTTATTCACACCGGCGAGCGAGCGGTCGAACTTCGTGAACAGTATCGAAGCGAAGACCACCTGCAGCAGTGTGATCCCGAGCGATGTCCAGCGGATCGCGGATTTTTGTTCTTTGGGAAGCAGCAGTACAATGATCATCCCGATGACAGGAAGGAATGTAAGCCACGTGAGAATGCCGATGTTCAGAATTTTGAGTTCCATAATGTTAATCAGATTAAAAAATAATTGAGCTAGTATTCAAAACTGTTTTTTACATATACAATGCCATCAAAACCATCAGTCCGATGATCGCGAAGATCATGTAGGTCTGAACTTTTCCTGTTTGAACTTTCCGTACGGATAATCCGAGCAATCCTGCAAAATACGCCGTGAAATTCACTGCACCGTCCACCACATACGAATCGAATTTTGCGCTGATATTCGAGACCAATTTCGCAAGCCACCCTGCTCCGTTCACGAGACCGTCCACGATCGCACCGTCGAACCACGAAAGGACCTTCGCGATCCCCATCATCGCCGCAACAGCGGTTGCGTCATACAGTTCGTCGAAGTACCATTTCTTATAAAGGAATGTGTGAAGCGGTTTCAGTGCTTTTTCGAAAGCATCGGCGGAGATCTTTTTCCAGAAATAGGTGACGAATGCGAGCAGAATGCCGATACCGGAAACACCGACCGACAATGCCATCGCCATGTTGTGCTGATGATGGACCTCTTCAACGAACTCTTCTGTAGGCGTTGCAGCCGCCGCGGCGGGAACCGCAACTTCCGGATAGGACATCTTTTCGAAGAACCAGCCGCTTTTTGCCGAGATCGGATTGAGCGAGAAGAAGAAAAAGAATGAGAGTGCAGCAAGCACCATCAGCGGAACGGTCATCACGAACGGTGATTCATGAACGTGTTCAATGCGTTTCTTATCCTGATGTTCACCCATGAATGTAAGAATGAGCATGCGGAACATATAGAATGCGGTAAGTCCGGCAACCAGGAATCCGATGATCGGGATGATGGAATGACCCGTAAAGTGTGAGAACGCCAAAGTGCCGGCAAGGATCTCATCTTTGCTCAGAAATCCTGATGTGAGCGGAACGCCGGAGATGGCCAATGTGAAGATCAGCATCGTCCAGAATGTGAGCGGCATCTTCGATTTCAGTCCGCCCATATTGCGAACATCCTGCGCATCGGTGTGATGATCATGTGAATGATGGAGTGCATGATGCATCGCGTGAATGACCGAACCGGAAGCAAGGAACAATCCTGCTTTGAATGCTGCGTGAGTGACAAGATGCATCACGCCGGCAGTGTATGCGCCGACGCCGAGTCCCATCACCATGTAGCCGAGCTGACTGACGGTTGAATAAGCGAGAATTTTCTTGATATCGTTTTGAACGATCGCGATCGATGCAGCGATGAATGCCGTGATCGCTCCCGTATAGGCGATCACCATCAACGCATCGGCGGTGAGCATCGGGAATGTGCGGGCGACGAGATAGACACCGGCTGCGACCATCGTTGCTGCGTGGATCAACGCGCTGACGGGAGTCGGACCTTCCATTGCATCCGGAAGCCATACGTGGAGCGGGAATTGAGCGGACTTACCAACAGCACCGCAGAAGATCAGGAGTCCGGCAGCAGTGAGCCAGGTATTCGAACCGAACGGAACGTTTCCCGAACCGACTGCGCTGAAGATCCCTTCGAAGGTCAATGTGGAGAACTGCATCCACACGATCATGATGCCGATAAAGAATCCAAGATCACCCACGCGGTTGACGATGAACGCTTTTTTGGATGCATCCGAAGCTGATTTCTTTTCATACCAGTGTCCGATGAGAAGATACGAACTTAGTCCGACGAGTTCCCAGAACACATACATCAGCAGATAATTGTTCGTCAGAACGATGCCGAGCATGGAGAACGTGAAGATGCCGAGATTCGCATAGTAACGGGAATAGCGGATATCCCCTTTCATATATGCCAGCGAGAAGAGATGCACCAGGAAACTGATGAGCGTGACAACAACGAGCATTACTGCTGTAAGATTGTCCACCATCATTCCGATATCGATCTTCAGCGGAACATTGTTGACCATGGTGTGGAAATCGATCCACGTGAATGTGAGATCCCACTTCCCTTCCGTTCCCATTCTGGAAGCGAAAGTATAGAGAGCAAGTGCGAGATCGATGCCGAGGAATGCCGCACCGACGTGGCCGGCCTTGTCCATGAAATGCTTGCCGAAGAAGATCAGCAGAACAAAGCTGGCCAGCGGCAGAAGAAGGATTGCGAGGGCTATTTTAAGTTCGGGTATCATTAGTCTTTTAAGAATGAAATTTCGTCAACATTGACGGTGTGGAAACGTTTGTAGATGTTCAGCACGATGGCGAGTGCGACGGCTGCTTCCGCAGCGGCAAGGATGATGACGAAGATCGCCGCCATTTGGCCTTCGATGTTCATTCCGCCGAACCGTGAGAACGCCAGAAAATTGATATTGGCTGAATTCAGGATGAGTTCGATCCCCATCAGCACCATGATCGCATTCCGGCGGGAAAGGACGGCATAGATCCCGAACGAGAAGAGGACCGCGCTGACCGAAAGAAAATGTGTGAGTGTTATTGTCATAATGGTAAAATTCCAAATTTCAAAAGATCAAATCCCAAACGTTTGTTATTTGGAGTTTGGTAATTGTGTTTTCACGCCTTCCCGTCTCGCCATCATTGCAGCTCCGACGATCGCTACCAACAGTACCACCGATGCAACCTCGAACGGAAGCAGATGCGTGGTGATCAATGCCGTTCCGATCTCTTTGGAGGTGGTCTGCACACCAATCTCGCTCATATTCTTGCTCATGAACCAGTCGCTCGTCCAGATCATCCCTGCAAGGAGTCCTGCCAATGCGGCGACAACGCTCACCGCAGGAAGCGTATTCAGCGACTTTGCTTTGATGCCCACACTGACCGTGTTCGTCGTGAGCATCACACCGAAGAGGATCAGCACGAGGATACCGCCGACGTAGATCAGCAGCTGGGTGATCGCCAGGAAGTCCGCGTTCAGAAGAACGTAGATGCCGGCGACCCCGAAGAATGTGAAGAGCAGCGCGAACGCCGAGTAGACGATGTTGCGGGAAAAAACCACAACACCGGCTGAAGCAATGGTGACGAACGCGAAAAAGTAAAAGATTATATCATACATAGTCATAATGATTCTATTGCTGAGTTGGTGTCGTGTCGGGAGCCTGCGGCGGAACATTCTGCGCCGGTGCAGCTGGTGCGGGAGCAGGTGCTGCTGCAGGAGGAGCAACAGGCGGTGCTGCTGCGGCTGCGGCTTTAGCAGCGGCGGCCTGTGCGGCAGCTGCGGCCTTCTTCGCGGCCTGTTCCTCGTCGTATTGTTTTACTTTCATCTTTGCTGTTTCAACATCAGCCGGAGACATAGTGCCGAAATTATAGATAAGATTGTTCCGGTCGTATTCGGAGAACTCATAAACGTCGGTCATCTTCAGACATTCCGTGGGACACGGGAAGACGCAGAGTCCGCAATAGCAGCACTTTGCAATGTCGATGTCGAACTTCGTTACGTAGATCCTCTTCTTCTGTCCGGTCGATGTCTCGCCGAGTGTTTCGGTCGGCGGTGCTTTCATCACTTCGATGTCGATGCAGTCCACGGGACACGCTTTCGCGCACAGTTCGCAGCCGATGCAGTCATCGTAATTCATGTAGAGCCGGTTGCGCACACGGTCCGGCATCTGTTTCTTCACGTTCGGATACTGCAGCGTCACGGTCGGTGAGATCATCTGTTTGAAGGTGATCCCCATCCCGACCATTGCAGAACTGACCGAGCGGTAGATATCGTTGAAATATGTTGTCAATGCTGTCATAATTTTCTTTGGTTACTTTTTTATCCCGATCAAACGACCATGATGAAACCGATCGCAATGATACAAACCAATGCGAACGGGGTCAGAACTTTCCACGAAACATACATCAGCTGGTCAACGCGCAGGCGCGGCAGCGTCCAGCGGAGCCAGATATTCAGGAACACGAAGAACATCCCTTTCATAATGAACCAGAATGCGCTCCAAACCGGACCGCCCATGAACGAACCAAACGGGCTCGTCCAGCCGCCGAAGAAGAGCACCACTACGACTGCGGACACGAGGAACAGGTTCGCATACTCCGCCAGATAGAAGATGGCGAATTTCATTCCGCTGTATTCCGTGTTGTATCCCTGCACCAGTTCGGATTCAGCTTCAGGCAGATCGAACGGTGTCCTGTTCACTTCAGCCATCGATGAAAGCAGATAGATCACGAAGAGGACGATCATGAACGGGATCAATGCAAGTTTTTGTCCGAGAGCGAAGTTACCGCCGAAGATCAGCCAGTTCTGGATCCCGCCGTCCTGCATCTGCGTCATCGTCTGCATGTTCATCGTGCCGAGCACCATCACAACGCCGAGTATCGAGAGCACGCCGGGGATCTCGTAGCTGACGATCTGTGCAGCAGAACGAAGTGCGCCGAACAGGGACCATTTATTATTGGAAGCCCAACCCGACATCAACAGTCCGACAACGACGAGTGAAGACGCTGCGACCAGATAGAGTATCCCGAGATCGATGTTGCTGCCGATGAATGCACTGCTGAACGGAAGCACAGCGAATGAAGCGTAGGTTCCGACAAAGACGAGATACGGTGCGAGTGAGAAAAGGAATTTGTCTGCTGCGGTGGGAATGATATCTTCTTTTTGAAGAAGCTTTAAGATATCAGCGAACGGCTGAAGTGTTCCATGCCATCCGTTCTCCATATACGCGAGACGGTTCTGAATGTGCGCGGCAACTTTCATTTCACCGTAGAGTGTCACCAGCGCATAGACCAGGATGAAGACGATCGGTACAAATGCCAGAAGCACTGATACGACGACCGGGTTTTCTAAGAACATCATGAGATCATTCATTGTTTGCTTTCAGTTTCTTTCCAGTTACTAGAACTAACGATCGACTTCGCCAAGCACGATATCGATACTGCCCATGATCGCCACAAGGTCCGCAAGCATCGCGCCCTTGGAGATATCGGTGATCACGCTCAGATTCACGAATGCCGGTGCACGGGCTTTGATCCTGTACGGTGTTACGTTGTCCTCTGCGACGATATAGAATCCTAATTCACCACGCGGACCTTCAACGCGTCCGTATGCATCGCCCGGTACTGGACGGATACGTTTCGGTATTGCTTTCGAAACATCCCCTTCGGGGATCGACGAGATCGCCTGTTCGATGATGCGGAGACTTTCCCACATTTCGCGCTGACGGACCATGTTACGGTCCCATACATCTCCAACAGTTCCCATCTCCCCTTTTCCGACGATCACATCCCATTCAAATTTATCATACAGTGTGTACGGATCATCGCGGCGGAGATCCCAGCTCACACCGGAACCGCGCAGCATCGGTCCGCTGCACGCATAATTGATCGCCAGATTCTTCGGCAGGATACCGACATTCGCCGTCCGTTTGATGAAGATCTCATTGTTATTGAGCAGATCATTCACTTCCCGGAGTGTCTTCTTGAAATCGACGATGAATTCTTTGGTCTTCTCAACGAACTGCGGGGGAATATCGTGAGAGAGTCCGCCGATCCACATGTAATTATAGAGCAGACGTGCACCGCAGGTCATCTCGAACAGCTCAAGGATCTTCTCGCGGTCACGGAAATAATAGAGGAATGGTGTGAATGCGCCCATATCGATACCGAACGTGCCGATTGCGATCAGATGCGATGCGATGCGCTGCAGTTCCGCCATGATGATGCGGATGTAATGCACGCGGTCGCAGACCTCGATCTTCAGCATCTTTTCCGCCGCAACAACATACGCCATTTCGTTCGTCATCGATGCGACATAATCCATACGGTCAACATACGGTATCACTTGCTGATAGCTCGTCATATGTTCGCAATGCTTCTCGAAGCAGCGGTGCAGATAACCGAGATGCGGGATCACATCGGTGACGATCTCGCCGTCCAGCACAACTTCAAGACGGAGCACACCGTGTGTTGACGGATGCTGCGGTCCCATGTTGACGATCATCTCTTCGGTGCGGAGCGCTTTACCGGTGGATGTCTTTGGTTTTTCTAAGGTTTCAATCATAATTAATACGGAACTTTCATTCCATTATAGAATTCAGGTGTCTGATAATCTTTGCGGAGCGGATGTCCGACCCAATCCTCCGGCAGCAGGATCCTGCGAAGATCGGGATGGCCGGTAAAATTGATCCCGAGCAGATCGAACGCTTCGCGTTCATGCCAGTCCGC
>JBMOHT010000156.1:0-9437 GCA_049317705.1 Bacteroidota bacterium
ATGGAACGACATTTTCAACGCGACCTCGAACTGCTCAAATCCAACGTCATCAAGATGGGGAGCCAGGTGGAGCAGAACCTTGCCGATGCATTGGAAGCGGTGCTGAAGAACGACGCAGCGCTTGCATCCAAAGTGATCTCGGCGGACGGGAAGATCAATCAATTCGAGATCGAGATCGATAACGGTGTGGTGGACCTGCTGGCACTGCAGCAGCCCGTTGCGAGCGATCTGCGTCTTATCCTTGCGATCCAGAAGATCAACAACGATCTGGAGCGGATCGGCGACCACGCAGTGAACATTGCGGAATCGGCTTTCCGTCTGGTGGAGACCCCGCAGGACGAACCGCTGCTCGAGATCCCGACCATGACGATGATCGCAAAGGAGATGTTCACGCAGGCGCTCGATGCGTTCATCCATCTGAATGCCCATTTGGCTCAAAGCGTGCTGGAGAGCGACGACAGGATCGACGCGCTCAACCGCGGCATGAATGCTCAGGTGGTGAAGATGATCAGGAAGGACCCGAAAAGTATCGAGGGTGGTTTGGAACTGCTCCGCATCAGCCGGAATCTGGAACGCGTTGCCGATCTGACGACGAACATCGCCGAGGAAGTGATCTTCCACACTCAGGCGAGGATCGTGAAGCATCACGCGGAAGAGAAGTAAAACTACCGCAGAGGTTTACATACAAATGACCGTCACCTATAAAAAGATCTTGTAGTAGGTGACGGTCATTTTCATTTATTTTCCAGCGCGTCTCTCCAATTCATCCCGTTTCAATGTGATCAAATGCCCGATCGGTTTTCCGTTGCGGTACGTAATTGCGCGGAGCGTGATCGGTCCCGCCGGCAATTGCACCGGACCGGAATATTTCGGTGAATATTCATCCGGCATTGTATCATCGATCGTATAGAATATCTCAAGGTCGGTCAATTCCGTGTTCATCTGCAGAAGTATTACATCATTGAGCATAGATGCGGTTATGATCGCATCGTAGACGGCGGTGCTGTAATTGATACCGGCTGCATCCGCGCGTAAGAAATGTGATTCCATCCTCGATGAAAAATTATTCCAATCCTTCTTTTCTTTGGGTGACCAGAAGACTTCGGATAGCGCCCACGAGCGGGGATAGATCATGTATTCCACTGCGCGGAAATGAGGGATATTTTCGGTCCAAAGATTTCCCTGCCCGCCGAGGATGAATTTGGCTTCGACTCCCTCCGGAACGGGATCAAAACTGTAACTCTTGCTGACACGAAGTCCGGCATACACCGGCGGATCGACCGTCTGGTCCCCCTGATTGTAATCCAGATATGCGAATGTTGTCGGTGTCATTACCACGTCATGTTTCCGTGACGCCGCTTCGATGCCCCCCTTCACTCCGCGCCAGCTCATCACCGTCGCTTCAGGGGAGATGCTGCCGCCTTCGAGGATCTCATCCCATCCGAGGAGTTTCTTTCCTTTGGATTTGAGGATCTTTTCTACGCGTCCCATAAAATATCCCTGCAGCTGTTCTACGTGATCGTAGTTCATCTTCTTCATCAGCTCAACGCAGTTCGAATCCTGTTCCCAGTACCCCTTGTAACATTCATCCCCGCCAACGTGGATATATTTTCCGGGGAAGAGTGCGGAGATCTCGGTGAAAACTTTTTCGAGGAACTGGTATACTTTTTCGTCCGAAGGATTCAGCGCATTCTCGATGTTCATCTTGAATTTACCGTTGCCGTACCAATCCGCAAAGTGTGTTCCGGGATTCACGCGTGTGGAGGTATCTTTGCGTGTGCTCAATTCAGGATACGCGGCGATCGCCGCCATGCTGTGTCCCGGAAGGTCGATCTCCGGAACGATGGTCACATTGCGCTCAGCCGCGAATTGGATCACTTCTTTGATATCGTCCTGCGTGTAGAATCCGCCGTAGGTTGCCGGTTCGCCGGGAAGCGGTTCAATGCGGGAACCGAACGCACCGTAGCGAGGCACTCGCCATGCACCGACCTCGGTCAGCTTCGGCAAGGATTTGATCTGAATCCGCCATCCGTTATCGTCCGACAGATGCCAATGGAAGGTGTTGAATTTATACCGCGACATCTGTTCAATATATTTTTTCACATCCTCTTTGCCGAAGAAATGTCTGCTCACATCGAGCATCAATCCGCGCCATCCGAAGCGGGGGTAATCTATTATAGAGAGGGAAGGGATGGTCCATGCGCTATTCGACCGTTCATTCTTCATGATCTCATTTGGCAGCAACTGGAGCAGTGACTGCATACCGTAATAGAGTCCCGCCGATGTATTTGCGGAAACAACAACGCGTTCACGTGAAACATTCAGCAGATATCCTTCTTTGCCGATCTGTTTGTTCTGCGGTTCGAGGAGTGTGAATTGAATTGCCGATGAGATTCCTTGTACCGGGGCAAGTGTAAATCCTGTCGGGATGCGAATGGTTCGTGCGAACATCTCCGCAGTGCTCCGTGCATCTTTGCTGCAGAATCCGACAGTCGTTGAAGCGGTGAGTGTGAACGTTCCCTCACCCTTCTTCATCTCCGCAGGAATCGGAATGATCTGTTGAGCAGAGAGGCAGATGGGAAATACGATGAACAGCACGATGGAAGAGAATATGTTTTTCATATCACGAATTGTAATGGTTGATGATTGTCATGATGTACGACCCCTTCAGGGTCGTGCATGTTTTTGTGCAAACGCAGTTCTAGAAATGTAGGATGCCTTCGGCATCCTACACACGATAAGAAATCATTCTGGTGTGGATGGGATTCAGATCGATCCCTCCCACAGGGACGGTGCATTTCTATATCGAATGACGGTAAATGATTCGACCCATTCAGGGTCGCACATGTTCTTGTGCAAATGCGGCTCCAGAAACGTGGGACGCCTTCGGCATCCCAGACCAATAATTTGTCTAACGTATTTGATGATCTCCGGGTATCTCCATCCCGAAGGGATGGTACGTTTCTAGAAACGAATCACGGAATGCAATTCGACCCCGAAGGTCTACGACCTCGTAGAGGGGGCGTACATGTTTCAAACGAACACCGATAATCGTTATTGTTTGGTCTTGCCGGAATAATAGTTCTGTAAAATATAGAACGCTTTTTTCCTCTCGCCGTTCTCGGAGAGGAGTCCCTTGCGGTTCCATCCGTCCTGGATCTTCGGAAGCGGCCGGCGGGGAGAACGGAAATCAACGAGGATCCACGGCGAGATACCGCTCAACTGAGGAATGGTGCTCAGCATCTCCAGCGTTTCTTTATAAAGATATTCCTGATACTCTTCGGAAAAACGCGTGAGCGAATCGGCATGGAATCCGAACTTCGCATCAGCACCGAATTCGGAGATGATCACCGGTTTGTCCTGCGTGATCTTCCAGCGGACCTCCCGGCATTTCGATGGGACACCGTCATACCATCCGATATACTGATTGAAACTGAGGATGTCGGTCACATCCGCGAATGGATCGCTGATGGTGCGGATATTTCCGTTCGAAGGATCACTCCGCTGCTCCAGTGCAGCACTAATGAGCCGTGTCCCGTCCAACGAACGGGCCCGGACCGCGAGTTTTCCCAGAAAGATATTCCGCGCATCGCTCACGGGCGTTTCATTCGCCATGGACCAGACGACGACGGATGCTCTGTTAATGTCGCGGCTGATCATTGCCGTCAATTGTGTTTCGGCATTCGCATACGTTGCAGGATCGTTCCAGGCGATCGTCCAGTAGACAGGGATCTCTTCCCAGACCAGGATGCCCATCGAGTCAGCAAGCCGGACCATATTCTCGTTGTGAGGATAATGAGCCAGGCGGACATAATTGCAGCCCAGTTCTTTCGCCCACGTCAGTAATTGCTTCGCATCCTCAGGCGAATTTCCTCGTCCCTTGGTGAACGGACTCTCTTCGTGAATGGAAATTCCACGAAGGAATATCGGTTTCTCGTTCAGCAATATTTTTGAACCCGATGTTTTGACCGTTCTGAAACCGATGCGGTCCGTGATCCTGTCATATTCGGTGCTGATGATAACCGTGTACAGTTTCGGATTCTCCGGTGACCAACGGATGATATTCTTTTTCTGAAGTTCGAACATCACCGTCCCGCTGCTGTCGGCGGCAAACACCTTTTTGATGGATAATTCGGGGATCTCTACGGTGATATTCACATTCTTCAAATGCTCTCCACCGAGCGACACAGATCCCGTGATACGTTCACCGTTTGTCCTGTCGAGTTGAAGAACATGCTCGCGGATGTATGCGTCGGGCGTCTCCACGATCTTTACATCGCGTGTAATACCTCCGTAATTCCACCAGTCCGTATTAAGTGTCGGCACCCCTTCTTTTTTTCTTTTGTTGTCGACTTTCACGATCAAGAAATTGTTCCGTTCCTGAACAAGACCGGTGATCTCATAATTGAACGGTGTGAATCCGCCGATATGGACGCCGAGTTTTTTGCCGTTGAGATAAACATCTGCCTGATAATTGACGGCGCCGAAGCTCAAAAACAAACGGTTCGAAAGAAACTTTTTCCTATAGTCGAAGGACTTCTTATACCAGACGGTCCCTTCATAATAGAAGAGTTTTTCCTTTTGAGTGTTCCAGTCCGACGGAACGGCAATGGTGTCGGAGTGGTCGAAGTCATATTCGATCAGGTCGCTCTTGTCCTTCGGTTTGGAATTAGTGAAGTACGCATTGCGCGGAGTTCCGCTGCTGCTGTCGAACGGTTCGTAGCGGTAATTATAGAAACCGTTCTCGTACGGATCGACAATGTAATTCCATTGACCACTGAGCGACAATGACTGCCTCAGGGAAAGATGGGTCTGTTGCGCAGAAAGAGCAGACGTGAGCAGAACGGAGCAGACAACGAAGAAAAGAGTTTTCATGGATTCAGCAGGATAAGCGGTGCATGGATCATTGTTTCAGTTTTGGCTGTGTATACATGGTCAGGGTGAACAGTACTGCAAATACTGCATACACACCTGCTGCGATCCACAGAATGATGCTGTTGTGGAGTGTGATCCCTTTGATGAGTGCCAGAGCGCCGATAAGGAAATGTGTCACATTACCGACAACGATGGGACGTCCGTAAATGCCGCCGAGAAGACTCTCTTTTCCCAGCCAATTCACCATGCCGAACGCGAAATAGAACGCACCGAGGATCTGCAGTGTCAGCGTCAGTTCCTGATTCGACTGAACGGTGAACTGCGCAAGGATCTCCTGAGGAAGGAATGTGATCGCGACACCGGCGACAAGCAGCAGCACGGATGAACCGGTCATGAGAAGTTTTGTGTTCATTTCAATTTTATTTGTGTGTGATCATGGGATTGTTGCTCCGACTTTTCCCTCTCAACGTGAGTTTCCAGCGAGCGATTAAAATATTTTTTGCGGCTTTGCGACTTTGCGAGAAATAATATAAACAATTCGCTCGAGTGATCATCGAATCTCTTCGAACTCACCTGCGCTCTTGTTCTTCCTTACATTGTCCCACAGGAAATACCGGCCGTTCATCGAAACATAGATGCCGTTCGGAAGGGTCTGCACAAACGCAAGAGCGCTGCCGAGATTGAACAGTCCGTCGGAACTTCCGAATTTGTACGGTATCATTGCACCGGTGAGGACGACCGTTTTGCCGGTGATACGCGAAGCAAGAAAGCGCGCGGTCTCCACCATCGTATCGGTGCCGTGTGTAATGACGATCTTCTCTTCGGGAGCCGAAGCGCATTGCTGCGAGATGGTCTCGCGGTGAGCGTCGGTCATATCGAGACTGTCGATCATCATCAATGTGGCAATGTGAACATCAATGCGGGACCGTCCAAGCGAAAGCATTTCGTTGAGATGGGTCTCTTTGAAGAAGAGCGTTCCGTTCAGTTCGTTGTATTCCTTGTCGAACGTTCCGCCGGTGACGAATATTTTAATGGCCATGTGGATGAAATTTGTGCCGCTGAAATGAACGCAGAGGCGCTGAGACGCAGAAAAATTAATGAAACAATGTAATTCAGGATTGATTCAGATACAAACCGTATCCATCACCAGTCGGTTAAGATTCTCATCAATAACCAAAAGGAATGTATGTAATTCAATGACGGGATCAATAATATTTCTGCAGAACGCCGGTTATGATAGGAATATGAGTTGTGGAAAGACCATATGACATCGGACTTGAATTTTTACAGAAACAGACCATTGTGAGAATTCGCTTGTGTCATTGGACGTTTACAAAGGGAAAATGATGCAAATGCATCATTGCACTGAAGGTTCATTTTTATGAACTTGTTCCAAAGAAAAACGGGACCATGCGGTTCTACCCTTGCCGTATACCCGTTCATTCCCTTTCCTGGGGAGGTGAAGGGAGTGAAAGTTCAACCGTCCGGCGGCGCAAGCTGTCGGACGGTGTTGAACTTATCCTTTCAGTTATTCCGCGGCTTCTCACATCTCGTCGATCTCACTTCACTCACATTTGCCTACTATCCTTTGGGGGATTGCTCCGCATTGTACCATTCTGAAGTAGCGGTCAGCAAAAAAAGGTCAGTACGTTCCAATAAAAAAAGGACAAATCCATCCTGTTAGACCGGAATATTCTATTTTCACTGC
Organism: Bacteroidota bacterium; assembly: GCA_049317705.1. Lineage (GTDB taxonomy): Bacteria > Bacteroidota > Ignavibacteria > UBA10030 > UBA8401 > UBA8401. The sequence continues at coordinate 6,584 of JBMOHT010000156.1, forward strand.
TTGCTGTAAACTAAATATTACGTGAGATTACATAGAGGTCATTTGGCGGGATCGATCTCAAAAAATAACGTGAAGGGAACGTTCGTTCGGCTGCACAGCCTTAGGGGAAAGAGCTAGTGCGGTCGTTGTTGATGATTTTTTTTACGCAGCACTTCTGAAAAATTCCTGTGCAACCCCATCGAGACTGTACGAGACAACAATGCGAATGCAGGGATGATGATCTCTGTATCGGTGATCCGAATGTATTGAGTCTCCGGCACTTCAAAAAAAGAAAGAACAGAAAAGGCGTTCCGATATTCGGAATGCCTTTTCTGTTTTAAAAACACCACCGAATTGTCCTCATTGGTGATTCGTCATTTATGGACGGTGGTCGTTCAGACTTCACAGCACAATCAATTGAAAAAAAGGAAACCATCATGAAACACAATATAGTATTGACCATACTGCTCATCATCAGCTTTTCCATCGCTGCCGCTCAAACAGCAACAGCTCCTGCAAATCCGGGGGACGCAGACGGCGGAACAAGTGCCAATCCATGTCAGATCGCGACGCTTGAAAATCTGTATTGGCTCTCACAGAACTCCTCCGGTTATGGTGCATCAAAATTTGTACAAACAGCGGGCATCGACGCTGCTTCCAGCGGAATGCGCTTTCTGTTTTAAACAATACCAAGGAATCTAATTCTTGATTCACGGGAACCGTTTTTTTCACCAAACATAAAGGGACGACAGATGAAGAACATTGTTTTATTAGTGGCCGCAATTCTATTCTTAAGTATCGGATGTTGTGTGAATGCTTTAGCACAGATTCAAACAATTACAATTAATGGTGCAGGTGCGAATGTGAACGGAGGGTATTATCAATCGGCTTCCTTTTCCGAAAGGATCAACTTCACACGGAACGACGGACAGCGGCTCATCTTTTATGCTTCCGGAATATGGAGAATAACGGACGCCAGCGGATGGATCTATTATTCGAACAGTGCCAATACACCGCTCCCTCCGGAGACCGGATGGATCGTGTATACCGGCGTCGCTGCGGCCGGCGGTGTGGAGCCGGTACCGACCATTGACAATATGGTCATATATGTTAACCACTCTGCATCGGGGTCGAACGACGGAACGAACTGGACGAATGCATATACCGATCTGCAATCAGCACTGACCGCTGCAACGAGCGGACACCGTGTCGCTGTTGCCGCCGGTACATACAAACCGACATCCGGAACGGACCGGTCTGTTTCATTCAATATGAAACAAGGGGTAGAGCTTTATGGAGGCTATTCCGGTACCGAAACATTCCTGTCGGAACGGGATGTATCTCTCCATGAGTCGATCCTGAGCGGCGATATCGGAATCGTAAGCAACAATTCCGACAACAGTAATTGCATAGTTTTTGCGACCTTTGGATTGAACAGTTCTTCCCTGCTTGATGGTTTCACGATCAAAGATGCCAACGGCGGATATTCAGGCTCCGGCGGCGGTCTCTATCTTTGGGGGAGCCCGAAAATAAGCCGCTGTAACATTACTGATAATACAACTTCTAACTATGGCGGCGGCATGACGATTCGAATGGGTGCTCTTGTGGAAAATTGCACCTTTTCAAATAATACTTCAGGATTGAACGGAGGAGGAGTATTTTCACAAGGGACCGGCACATTTATTAATTGTTCGTTCTCGTACAACACCTCAACCAATGGAGGAGGAGGAAACGTGAATGAAAATAATTCATTCACTAATTGTACCTTCTCCAACAATATGTCGGAGACCGGCGGGGGAATATCCTGCTACGGTACTTCGGTATTCACCAACTGCATGTTCTCATCCAATTCGGTCACCTCACAAGGGGGTGCGATGGCCGTTCTGTTTGGTACATCGACCATCGACGGATGTACGTTTCTGAATAACTCTGCCACGGCTCCGAGCGGATACGGAGGGGGAATTATGTCTATGACATCCACAGTGAATGTCTCCAACAGTACGTTCACCGGTAATGGTACTGCAAACAACGGGGGTGCTATTCAGTACTTTTCGGGGGGTACGTCTGCAATAACGAATTGCCTCATTATTGGTAATTCGGCATCGACACAGCAGGGAAGCATTGCGATCGTTTCTCCCGGACCGGATGCATGCTCTGTTACGCTGACAAATTGTACGATTGCTTCGAACGCAGGCGGAGGTCTGTATTCCAATTGCGGCAGTACAGGCTTCATCATCAACAACTCGATAGTGTGGGGAAATTACAATCCCGGGTCTACCGCGGATCAAATGTTGATTTTCGGAGATATCACCGTGAATCATTCTTGTTATGGGAACGGTCCGGGCGAAGTCAATGTCTCCGGAATATTAACGGCTTCGAATGACAATATCACCACGGACCCTCTGTTTGTGGGAAGTGGGAGCCACCCCTACGCCTTGTTGGCACCATCGTCTTGCGTCGACGCCGGAGATAATTCGTATACTTCCCAAAGCGTTGACATTCGCGGTATCGGATTTGGACGGAAACTGGACAAAACGGATGGTTCTGTCGGCACTGTCGATATAGGTGCATATGAATACCAATTCGGCGTGGATCCTCTTCCTGTTGAGATTACCGGTATGACTGTATCTGTGCTGAAGAATACAGTTGAAGTACGATGGCTGACCGCAACAGAATTGAACAATTATGGTTTTGAAATAGAACGTAAAACAATGGACAATTGGCGCATGGTAGGATTTGTCGATGGGAGCGGTACAACCAATGCGCCGAAAGAATACTCGTTCTCCGACAAGAACCTCCAATGCGGAAAATATTCTTACAGATTAAAGCAGATCGACCGGGATGGAAAGTTCTCCTACAGCAATACCGTTGAAGC
>JBMOHT010000157.1:0-9329 GCA_049317705.1 Bacteroidota bacterium
TTCCGGGGTGATTCGCGGTTGTCGACGTGGCTCTATCGCATCATGGTGGCGAAGTCACTCAACTGGATCAGGAATACCAAAAGAAAGAAACGGTTCGGTGTGATCCTTCCGATCTTTGGCATTGAAGCGGTCGAAACATCCTTGGTCTCAACAGAGAATCTGCCGGAAGAAGAATTGGAAAGAACGGAACGGGCTGAAGTTCTGACACAAGCCCTTGAACGGCTGCCGCTGAATCAGCGGACCGCCTTTACAATGCATAAGATCAATGACATTTCGTATGATGAGATCGCGGAGGTGATGGGTGTGAGTCATTCCGCGGTGGAGTCACTCATCCATCGTGCGAAAGAGCATCTTCGAAAAATATTATCGGATTACTATAAGGATCGATAGAATGATGGAAAATAATAATAGCACCCAAGGAGGACCGTTGTGGCCTGAGACTGAACGGACGCTTCATGCCTACGACAATGATCCCGTTCTCTCCGGGGATCTCGGTTTAGCATCAAGGATCATCGAACGAAGCAAAGCACGGCCTGCGTCGACCGGATGGTCTGCTGTGCGCCGGATCGAATTCGGAATGGCCGCAGTGATCGTAATGCTCCTGCTGAACATCATCACCGTGATCTATGTCTCAGGCGGATTTCATCGGAATGTTATCCGGCAGGATGTGATCACGCAGCTCAGTTCCGAATATGATATCGATCAGAGTCAAAATAATGAAGTGAGGTAAGTATGGACTGGTTCAATCAATTACGAATGAAGAATATCCTGATCTTCCTTCTGGTCCTGATGAATATCATCACTGTATCTGTGCTTTGGATACAGACATCGGTGCGCGAACCGGGGGGGAAGAAAGAACGTGATCCGCAGTCCTCAGGATCCGTCGAATTGATGAGGACAACATTGGGATTTACCGAGGCGCAGACGGAATCATACCGACAGCTTTTGTGGGAATACCATGTTCAATCTCGGCCGGTGAATGACCGCATCAGTGAGCTCAAGAAGAAATTGTCCGAGACAGTCTTTTCAGGGACCACGGATACTGCATATGTTCCTCAATTGACGAAGGAGATTGGAACACTGCAGGAGCAGATTGAACTGCTCCGGTACCGGCATTTCGTGAAGGTTACAGCTCTGTGCGATCAGAAGCAAAAAGAAATACTGCAGCCGATCATCGCTCAATTGTTCGGCAGGAAACCGCCGAAAGAGGAACTGACGAATCCGAAACAGAATCGCGATGAACCTCGCGGACAGCGTGAACCGCGTGGACCCAAAAGAGAACAACGGGAAGAATCCCGGCGATCATCCGGTGACCGCACGCCTCCGTCAGCATCCGAAAAGATAGACAAGTATGCTCAACGTCTTGATCTTTCACCCGAACAACGGAAGAAACTCGAGATCATCATCACCGCTTCTCAACAAAGAGGTGAAAAACTCAGGGGATCAAAAGGTGCAGACAGACAGGCTGTTGACAGTGAAAAAGAACGTATCCGTAAGGATGAAGATGACCGGATCATGGATATCCTATCACCGTCCCAAAAGAACGAGTTCAAAAAAATGATCGAGAAAAGAAAGCGTTGATTGGTCACGATGGCGGTTCTGTCACGGAGATACGTAACATCCGTTATGCACACTCTGCATGAATCTGTGCATACAATGCACTGTAAATGAATTTGGACATCGGATCATAAAGGAATTCTCATTAAATAATTGGCATGATTGATGCAAAGACTGATTGAAAACTCTATGAGATATGTGATCGCGATATTTGCTGTTCTCTTCTTCGGAAACGATGCTCTGTTTGGTCAGACTCTGAATGAGGTTGCCTGCCGGCCGATGGATTCTTCCTGCACCATCAGCGTTCTGCTGAATCAAAAATGTGATGTCTATTGTGAGTATGGAACAGTAAGCGGTGTATATCAATCCTCAACACCGGTTTCTTCGGTCTCTGCCGATGTTCCGGCAGAATTCCTCCTTTCAAAACTCCTTCCGAATACAAAATATTATTACCGGACCCGTTACCGCGTGTCCGGTACCGGTCAGCAGTATTCCGCCGGCAGCGAACATTCCATCAGGACCCAGCGTGCGAAAGGGGCTCCGTTCACATTCGTCATCGAAGCGGATCCGCATCCGTACGATAAGAAAGGGAGCTGGACGATGTGGAAACGGACATTCCAGAATCAGCTGGCGGACAGTGCGGATTTCCTGCTCGATCTCGGCGACACATTCGGCGATGACCACAATCCGCTCACCATCACCAGCGACGAACTGAAGCAGCTGCATTTGGACTGCCGTTCTCTCTTCGGTACCGCGTGCCATTCCCTGCCGCTCCTGTTCTGCCTCGGCAATCATGAAGGGGAGAGCGGATACTACCTTCAATTGACTCCTCCTAATAATTTGGGAGTGAACGGAACACTTTGGAGGAAATACTATTTCCCGAATCCCGTCCCCGGCGGTATCTACTCCGGCAACACTGCGTCGGAATCGTACGGTATCGGACAGCCGCAGAATTATTATGCATGGGAATGGGGCGATGCACTCTTCGTTGTACTCGATGACTATCGTTATGCAACGTCCAGCGCGAGTCCGGGAGTGTGGGATTGGACGATCGGTGATACGCAGTATCAATGGTTCCGTGAGACATTGATGAAGAGCAAATCGAAATTTAAGTTCGTCTTCGCCCATCATGTTCGGGGATGGGGAAGAGGCGCCGCGACACTCACCAAATTCTTTGAGTGGGGCGGATATGAGAATAATGGAACGGTCTTCGGCTTCACGGCAAAGCGTCCCGGCTGGGAACTTCCGCTCCATCAGCTGATGGTGAAGTATGGAGTGAATGTCTTTTTTCAGGGACATGACCATCTCTATGCAAAGGAAGTTGTGGATGGACTCATCTATCAGGAGGTACCGATGCCGTCCGATTCCACATACATCATCGGTATGCGCGATAACGGCGATGCATATACCGATGTGAAACTCGATGGAACAGGACATATTCGGGTGAAGGTCGCACAAGAGAATGCTACGGTCGAATTCGTCCGTTCCTGGCTGCCGGCGGATGAGACAGCCTTGCGGAAGAACGGCGAGATCGCCCATTCATATACCGTCATCCCGTCGGTGACGAACGTTCAATCCGATGCCTCTCTGCCGTTGACTCCGGTTCTTGAACAGAATTATCCGAATCCGTTCAATCCTTCTACTATCATTCGCTATCGTATCCAGACGAGCGGACCTGTTTCATTGCGGGTCTATAACGTTGTGGGACAGACGGTTTCCGTTCTGTATGAAGGATGGCGTGATGCAGGAAATTATTCAGAAACGTTCTCCGCAGCACATCTCCCCGGCGGTGTCTATTTTTATCGGCTCAGCGCACAAGGAAAGACATTCACTCAAAAAGCTCTTCTGCTTAAATAATTGAATTCAATTCCCATGAGATCAATTCTCCTGCACATCGTGTTGTTGTCAGTGGTTGTATGTCTTCCTCTACTTCCGAATACGCCGAGTTCGTCTGCGGACAGCATCCAGTTCATCGGCGGTGAGATGCTCGGTCGTCCGACGGACCATACCATCGCTCTCAACATCTGTACGGATAAGGATGTTGAAGCGTTCATTGAATATGGAACCCAGCCGAATTCGTTCACTCAGCAATCGTCTAAATTCAATTGCGTCTCGAATGTCCCGGTCACTGTAACGCTGACCGGATTGCTGCCAGATACGAAATATATTTATCGTGTGCGATGGCGTTTTTCAGGATCAACAGAATTCGCATCCAGACCGGAACATTCATTCCATACCGCCCGTCCGAATGGCCGTCCTTTTTCCTTCGCCATTGAAGCGGATCCGCACCTCGATACCAGCACCAATCCCATTCTCTTAAAAAGAACGTTCACAAACATCCTCGCCGGTGATTCCGATTTCATGCTCGATCTCGGCGACACATTCATGTCCGACAAACTTCCGGTGATCAATCAAGCGGAGGTCCTGAAGAGGAATCTGCTGCTTAGGACGGTCTATGACACAGTCTGTCATTCGGTTCCATTGATGATGGTGCAGGGAAACCATGACGGTGAACTCGGCTGGCTGCTGAATGGCACCGCAAACACGCTTCCTGTGTGGGCGGCCAACATTCGAAAATCCTATTATCCGCAGCCGTTTCCGGATGGATTCTATACCGGTGACACGACCAATGCGCTGTTTGTCGGACAGCGGCAGAATTATTATGCGTGGGAATGGGGAAATGCATTATTCATCGTGCTCGATCCGTACTGGTATACGGTAAAGAAACCGGGAGCGACCAAGAATAATTGGGACTGGACACTCGGGAAGACGCAGTATGATTGGTTCCGGAAGACACTCATGAACAGCAAAGCGGATTTCAAATTCGTCTTTGCTCACCAGATCGTCGGCGGTATCGATGCCGAAGGACGCGGAGGGATCGAAGGGGTGCCGTTCTATGAGATGGGAGGCATGAATAGCGACAGCACGAACGGCTTCTCGGTGAACCGTCCCGGATGGGAGATGCCGCTCCATCAGTTGATGTCGAAATATCATGTATCGGCGTTCTTTCACGGACATGATCACATTTTCGTGAAACAGGACCATGACGGGATCGTCTACCAGGAACTTCCACAGCCGGGATACTTTAATTATTCCAGCCCGGATAAAAGTTACAATAATACGGGAATCGCTTCAGCATACGGGTATACACACGGGACGGTCCTTTCGAGTTCCGGATATTTGAAAGTGACTGTGTCGGATACTTCAGCAATAGTCGATTATATCCGAACATATATGCCGGAACATGAAAATGCCAATAGGAAGAACGGCACTGTTGCCCATTCGTATGTCATAAAAAAGAATGTCACCGGTGTTCCATCGGCATCATTCAATTCACATCCGTCAGGATTCCTGCTTCATCAGAATTATCCGAATCCGTTCAATCCCGTAACGACCATCCGATATTCTGTTCCGAATTCATCCCGTGTTACGGTGAGTGTGCGAAATATACTGGGGCAAGAAGTCTCCCGTTTAGTTGATGGGAATATCGAGCCGGGCACATATTCGGTCACGTGGGACGGCAGCGCGGTCTCAAGCGGTATCTACTTCTGCACAATCGCTTCCGGTGGATTTCGGTCTACCATCAAAATGATCCTCCTTAAATAAAAATTCTGAGGCTGTATGAAGACGCTTACTGTTATCACCGCATTTTGTCTGCTGACTCTCTCCGCATTGACGGGACAAACAAGGACCGTCGGTCTCTTTCTGAATGATACTTCAAAAGTATTCAAAGGATATACATTATTCGCCCCGAAACAGAATACGATGACGTATCTGATCAACAACGAAGGACGCATAGTCCATCAATGGACCGCCAGTAAATTTCCGCCCGGTCAATCGGTCTATCTTCTTGAGAACGGCAACCTCCTCCGTACCTGTATGACGAAAGGAAATCTCAGCAGCGGCGGCGGCGAAGGGGGCAGGATAGAAGAATATAATTGGAACGACAGTCTTGTCTGGTCGATGGATTTTTCCACGACAACCTATATGCAGCATCATGACATCCACATTCTGCCGAACGGCAACATTATCATGCTGGTGATCGAGAAGAAGACCTACGCGGAAGCGATCGCGGCGGGATTCAATCCGGCGAAATTTCAGCCGGAGATCGCACAGAAAGGGATGATGCTCCCGGATTATATCGCGGAGGTTAAACGGACCTACCCGACGGGAGGAACGGTCGTGTGGGAATGGCATACGTGGGACCATCTCATTCAGGATTTCGATGCAACAAAATTGAACTATGGTGTCGTAAAGGACCATCCCGAATTGGTCGATGCCGCGGGCGATCAAAAGAATCTTCCGGCGTTTTGGAACCATATGAATTCCATCGATTACCATCCGGCATTCGATCAGATCGCATTGAGCGTGCGCGGGAACAGCGAAGTATGGATCATCGATCACAGCACCACAACGGCGGAAGCGAAGAGTCATTCCGGCGGTAAACGAGGAAAAGGGGGCGACCTTCTCTATCGATGGGGAAATCCTGTTGCGTACCGCAGCGGCACCGTTGCCAATCAACGGTACTTTCAGCAGCACGATGTGGAATGGGTGAATCCGGGCTCACCGGGAGCGGGTAATCTGACCTGCTTCAATAACGGACTCGGACGCGGAAATTACTCAACGGCGGATGAATTCACTCCTGCGGTCGATTCTGCAGGAAACTATTCCATGACTGCGGGATCCGCGGCAAGTCCAGCAAATCTCTCTTGGACGTTCAAATACACTCCGGTCGGCGACACGATGTATTCCGAGAATATCTCCGGTGCATATCGGCTCGCGAACGGTAATACTATCATCTGCTCGGGAACGGTCGGACAATTCTACGAAGTGACCAGTGCGGGTCAGCTAGTGTGGAGATACGTTTGTCCCGTCGATCAATTCGGACGTATCACACAGGGATTTAAACCGCATCCTGATACAGTGCGTGCCGGTGAGTTGATGAACTCGGTCTTCCGTGTATATAAATATCCTCTCAATTATTCCGCGTTTACCGGCAGGGACTTGACACCCGGAAGTTATGTAGAGCTGTATTCATCAGGCGTCGAACAGGCGAATCAGATCCTGCAGTCGTTCACGCTTGACCAGAATTATCCGAATCCGTTCAATCCATCCACGACCATACAATATACTCTCGCGGGGAATTCAATGGTGCGTCTCGCTGTTTACGATCTGCTTGGCCGAGAAGCCGCAGTATTGGTGAACTCCCGTGAATCCGCCGGAACTCACTCTGTTGAATGGAATGCAGAGCAATTTCCCTCCGGCGTTTATTTCTATCGGCTTTCGGCGGGAGGTCTCTCAGTAACAAAGAAATTGATCCTGGAAAAATAATTCCGCAAGCATCCACAGTAATCCCGGAGAGCGTCAATGAAAACGACATTCTATTCTATCATTCTCATGACATTGCTGTTGACTGTATCGGTGATGTCTCAAAAAGTGCAGGTCCCGTTCGAAACACCATCCGGTGAAGGGATCTTTGTCATCACAGAAACACGATATTGGGATTCACTCCGTGCGAACAACGCATACACGCTCTTCGCCGCATCCGGAAAATCATATCTCATCGATATGGAAGGATACGTACTGAAACAATGGAATGTCGGCACGAATCCCCGTCTGCTCGACAACGGGAATATCCTCGATGCAACCAAATCCGACCCGAGCGGGTTCGGCGGATTCCAGGAGATCGACTGGAACGGGAATGTTGTCTGGACCTATGCCGAGAAACGGTCGACCTATCTGCCGCATCACGACTGGACGAGGATCTATAATAAAAAACTGAAAAAGAATACGACTATCTATATCGCGAACAAGAGTATTCCGAAAGATACCGTCCTCGCCGCCGGTGCGAATCCTGCGAACGGAACATATACGAATGTGCAGTTGGATGCGCTGGTCGAGGTCGATTCCACCGGGACCATCGTGTGGGAATGGTGTTTCTTCGATCACATTATTCAGGATTTTGATGCGGCGAAACCGAATTATGTCGGTGCCGGTAAGACTGTTTCCAACTATCCTAACAAGATCAACATCAATATGCCGGGCAATCCCTTGAAGAACGATTGGCTCCACTGCAACTCCATCGATTACAACGACAGTCTCGGACAGATCGTCGTCAACAGTGTGCAGGGTGAATTCTATATCATCGATCACGACAACACATTCCTCTCGGGTAATCCTGCCGGAAGTATCGCCTTGGCGGCAACGAGTGCGGGCGATTTCCTTTATCGCTTCGGCGATCCGTACCGATATGGTCAAGGAACAGCGGCGACTATCTCCTCAACAGGAAACAAACAGATCGGCGGAAGTCACGATGTGCATTGGGTGAAGCCAGGACTCCCCGGCGCAGGGAATATTCAGATATTCAATAACGGAGAATATCTTGGTGAGCGCGTGTCGCAATCATATATCTTCGAAGTGAATCCGTACTATAATTCATCAAAGGTCAATACCGGCGCGTACGTTAATCCACCGACGGCAGGATACTATACCTGGATCTATCCGAGCAAAGATGCGATGAAGGCGAACAAACTCATCTCCAATCAGGTCGTATGGATATACTGCTCAAAGAATGATCAGAATTTCTACAGCACCATCGGCGGGAGCGAACAGAGGCTTCCGAACGGGAATACGCTCATCTGCTCTGATACTCAGGGACATTTCTTTGAAGTGACTGCCGGAGATACGAGCATCGTATGGGAATATATCAATCCCGTCACGAAGGACGGTATCAAGACAGTGTTCGCCGATCAATATCCAATGTATAATTCTGTCTTCCGGGCCGCCAGATATTCGAGCGATCATCCCGCGTTGAAAGGAAGAACATTGACCAGAACGAAAACGATCACCGGGAAGACCCCTCAGTATTTCAAACCGTCCGATTTCACTGCAGATGTCACTCCCGACGGAAGTGGATCGCCTGCTTCATTCATACTGCATCAGAACTATCCGAATCCGTTCAATCCGTCGACCACTATTTCATTCGGACTGTCCGAAGCGGGAAATGTGAAACTCGAAGTTTTCAACATTCTTGGTCAATCTGTAAGGGTGCTTGTGGATGAGAATATGAATGCCGGAACACACACGGTGCTGTTCGATGCTGCGCAATTACCGTCGGGTGTGTATTTGTATCGGTGTCTCACAAATGACCGTGTGGAGATGAAGAAGATGATCCTCCAAAAATAGTTTTCAAAGAGTGATACTCAGATCAAAAGGCGATGTATGAAGACGATCCACTGTTATAATAGATATGTTATTGCAATCATATTGACGGTTTCGATTTCATGGAGCCAGCAGCGCACATCATCGTCCGCAGCGGCATCACCGGTCGTTATTAAAAAATTACCTGATACCGGTCAGGTCACAAGTTACACATCTACCTATGGAGAGGATGCCGATTACAGCATCAATATCCCTTCCTTTACGGCGAATGGAAACGGTACAGTGACCGATAATACGACTGGATTGATGTGGCAGCAGACAGACGGCGGAGAGATGACCATTGAAAAAGCATCAACATATTGTGATACGCTGACACTCGGCGGTTATACGGACTGGCGTTTACCGACAGGACTTGAATCATTCAGCATTCTCAATCATGATAAGTTGAATCCCGCCATGGATGTCACGTATTTCCCGAAAACAATAGCCGAATACTGGTGGACCAGCGAACGAAGAGCGGATGATGCTACTAAAGCATGGGCAACAAATGCCGGCGGCGGGATCGGTGCCCATCCGAAATCCGAAACGATCAGCGCCGGCGGGACGAAACA
>JBMOHT010000158.1:0-9233 GCA_049317705.1 Bacteroidota bacterium
ATCGGTGCATCGGCACTCTTTGCATTTATTTCAGCATGGAATGAGTTCTTCTTCGCGTTGGTGCTGATGAAAAGCCCTGCGCTTGCCACGCTCCAGGTTGAATTAGCCAGGTATACTGGAATGGAAGGACAATCGCGAACCGGTCCGCTCGCAGCCGCGAGCGTAATCGCAACGATCCCGTCCATGCTTGTATTCATTATGATGAGGAAATGGTTCACCACCGGTTTGGTATCGGGAGCATTGAAAGGATAATGAAACGGTCCATTATCATATCATTTGTCCTCTGTGTAGCGGCGTCTGCTCTCGTGTGGAGGTCCTTTCACAAAGAGTCACAAACGAAGCATTCACTCCGTTTCGTCAGCCTCGCCTGGCAGGAGAGCGCGATCGCAACGAACCGTTCCATTGTCGATGAATGGAATAGACTGCATCCGGATATGCCCGTTGAGTACATTCAGGGAACGTGGGATTCGGCGCATGATTATCTTGTTACCGCGTTTGAGACGGGAGATGTACCGGACATCTTCCATTATGAATCCGGCATTATTGTGGATTATGCGATGCGAGGGTATTTGACGGATCTTTCTCCGTATATTTCAGCGGAGATGAAGAGTGATGTGCTGGATGTTGCATGGGCCACGGTGACACGGCCGAACCATGAGGTGAGCGGGATACCGTTCCTGATCGAATCGCTTGTTGTGCTCTATAATAAAGAATTGTTCGAAAAAGCAGGTATCCTTCCTCCGACAGCAGAGCATCCGTGGACGTGGGACGATCTTCGTGCGGCGGCAAAGAAGATGACGATCGATGCGGATCATGACGGAATACCCGAACAATACGGCGCAGCATTTGGTCTGAGGAATTCGGCGAATATCGTGATGAATACTTCCGTCAGTTTCGGCGGTTCCTTCTTCAAAAAAGAGAACGATCAGTTTGTCGTTACCGTGCGCGACGAAGAGAAACAACTGCTTCAGCACATTGTTGCTATGTTATATACTGACAAAACTGCATCACCTTCCAGTGTCGGACAGACAGGGACAGGGATGATTCCCGGATTCATCAGCGGACGCTACGCGATGCTCATCGGAATCGGCGCGTGGGCACGGCAGCAGGTTCTGGAGAATGGAAAGAACGGACTTCGCTGGGGAGTGCTTCCGTTGCTGAAAGCGCGCACGACGTTCTATGGAGCAAGCACACAAACATTGAGTGTTCCCAAAAAATCTTTGCATCCGAAAGAAGCAATGATGTTCATCGATTTTATGCTGAGTTCAAAAAATACCGCACGATTAGCGATGAATGACTGGATGATCCCGGCACGCCGTTCGTGTCTTGCTATGCCGGAATTCCGCGACAGTGTCGGCGGCTGGGATGTTACGTGTGCGATGGTTCCGTCCCTGCATACCGGTTCATGGCTTGGCGCTCCCGGATATGTTGAATGGAAGAGCCGTATCGCAAATCCGGTTCTGCAGGAACTCTTCGCCGGAAGAATGTCCGTTGATGATGCGGCGAAGCGGATCGAACGGGAAAGCAATGTCGTTCTGTCGCGGTATAAACGGTATGGTGACAAATGGTGAAGACAATTTCCGAACGGGCCCGCGGTTCGTTCATAGGACTTGCAGTCGGTGATGCATTGGGAAGTCCCACGGAAGGAAAAACTCCCGATCAGATCGCAGAACGTTGGGGGAAGGTCCAGGATTTCCTTTCACCGGAACAGTCGGGGAGTGACGATACGGAATATGCTCTCTTCAGTGCGAAACTGCTCCTGAAGTTCGGACGGGAACTTACATCCGCTCACATAGCTGAAGCATACCGCAAAGAGATCATCAATTCAAAGAATACATATAAAGGTGCCGGATTCAGCGAGATCATTGCGATCAACAACCTTAAAAAAGGATTGGAGCCTCCTGCATCCGGACAGCACGTACATAGTTGGAGTGACGGTCTGGCGATGAGAGTAACGCCGTACGGTATCGCATGTGCAGGCGACCCCGCTTCCGCCGCATATTTTGCCAAAGAAGACGGCTCGGTAGCGAATGCAGGAGAAGGAATTATCAGCGGACAAGCCGTTGCCGCAGCCGTTGCCACAGCAATGACCGGAGCAGATGTAGAGACCATCGTGCGAAGAACGCTCGAAGTCATTCCGGAAGATTCGTGGACCGCAGCATCCATCCGCCGCGGAGTGAAGATCGGCACATCGTTCAACACTGTGTGGGATGCTTTGAAACCGCTTCATACATCGATAGCTTGTTCATATTATTTTTGGCCCGATGTTGCGCCGGAAGCGGTCGGACTCGCATTCGGCATTATCGCCGCTGCCCGCGGAAAGTTTGAAGACGCAGTGCTTGGTGCGGTGAATATTGGCCGCGATACCGACACGATCGCAGCGATTGCAGGATCGATCTGCGGCGCATCGTCCGGATATAGTGCGATCCCGGATCGATGGTCGAATCGCATGGGTGTATCGGAAGGAAAATGTATCTCGGCAGTAAAGGGAATGAATATCCTTTCTGTCGCCGATGAGTTAGCGCATCTTGCCGAATCATGGAGCACTCTCAAATGAACTTGAATAAACAACGTGCCCGGAATGCGATGGTTGGACTTGCGATCGGCGATGCGGTCAGCTGGACATCCATGTTCCATCGCAGCACAATTCTGCCGATGTGGACGAGAAGGATCCGGCGTGAGATGGATGCAGCGACGGAAACCTCCAATGTCATCACCGTGCCGATGCCGTTCTCGCTGAATCAGCCCGCTGAACATTTCAATCTTACACCAACAGCGGCAACGGAATGGATGGCATTCTCAGCCGAGATGCTGTTATCCGTGAGCGATGGATCGTATGATCAGCGGTTGCTGTCCTCATGGAAGAATTTGGCAGCTTCATCCGGTCCTATCCGTGGCAGTATCAGTACGCAGGCAGCACTCCATAATATCCGTAATGGAATTCTGCCTCCTCACAGCGGTAAAGAGAATCCTCATTATTTCGACGATAGTGCAATGTCCCGGGCCGTTCCGATAGGGATCGTAACGAGCGGAGATCTTCGCACATCCGCTTCACTTTCGCATGCGGACGCTTCTGTTGCGAACAGCGAGGATGGGATATGGGGAGCTCAAGCGATCGCCGTGATCATCAATGCTCTGTGCGCAGAGGATGAATTTGAAATTGCCATGGAAAAAGCATTAGACGTTCTTCCCGGAACAAGCTGGATAAAACGGACTGTTGACGATGCACTACGGATCAGCAAAGGTGCTGCATCTATCTTTTCCATTCTGCCGGAACTTCACGAAAGTGTAGTGAATAGAGAATACAGTTATGGGAACAGCGCACCTGAAACGCTCGCCCTTGCGTTAGCCATTGTGAGAACGCATGGAAAAGATTTCAACACTTCTGTGATGACAGCAGCTTCATTTTCAAAAAGTAGCGAATCGCTTCCTGCGATCGTCGGCGCATTGTCAGGAGCGATGAATTCAGGAGAGATCCTGAATGATCATTGGACAGCTTCAATACAAACCTTGAAGGGATTATGCATTCCAGAACTTTCAGGTAAGAATTTTCTTTCATTGACAGAACAGATCGCACAAACGATAGGACAACGACGAACGGTATGAGAATATCCTGGCTGGAACTGCCTGAATTGATCGAACATGAGCTTCGACAGCGAGATGAGGAAGGGAGTGACGTTTCTTCATTCCGTGAAGAATGGAATCGGATCAAATCGTTATCCGAGTCTGGATCTGACGTACGGAAATTGTCGAATGAATTGTACACCAAGATCGAAACTGCAAAGTCAGAAATAATAAATGTCTATAACGAACCTTCGGATTGGGCCGGAATTGTTTCACTTGCCGGGATAAAGAACAGGACCTCGTTCGCAGGTGTTGATTCAGTCGTCGAAGATAAGATCCTTGGCGGCTGGCTGGGAAGAAGCTCCGGTTGTATGCTCGGGAAGCCTGTCGAAAAGATCAGCCGTGCCGGTATACGTGAATTACTCTCATCCAACAATACCTGGCCGATCACGAATTACGTCTCCGGAAAGGGCATTCCGGATCATCTTCTGAAAAAATATCCATGGAACAGACATTACGGGAAAGAAAGTCTTTTGGAGAATATCGTCTGTATGCCGGAAGATGACGATATGAATTATCCGATGCTCAATCTTACTGCCGTTGAACGCTACGGCAGAGATATCACATCGGAACAGATCATTCAGACTTGGCTCGATCTCGCTCCCGTTCTTTCCACATTCACTGCTGAAAGGATCGCCTACAGGAACCGTCTGAACGGAATTCTTCCGCCGGAGTCCGGTTCTATTGGGAATCCCTACCGTGAATGGATCGGTGCGCAGATCCGTGCGGACCTATGGGGTTGGATCGCTCCTTCACAGCCGGCATTCGCCGCTGAATTGGCGTGCCGTGACGCAAGCGTCAGTCATGTGCGCAACGGTATGTACGGCGAAATGTTCTTTGCTGCGGCCGTATCATCGGCGTTCCATCATTCTGATATCCGTACGGTTATCACCGAAGCACTGACAGTTATTCCCCCGAACTCACATTTTGCGGAAGCGATCCGATTCGTCCTTACCCTGCCGATTCATAACCAAGCATGGGAAACGACGGTGGATTCATTATACGAACGCTTCGGACATTATCATTGGGTCCACACCATCAATAATGCCGCACTCGCAACTGCGGCACTTCTCTCCTCGAACGGGGATTTTGAAACAGCCGTCTGTAATGTTGTGATGGGAGGATGGGATACGGACAGTAACGGTGCGACAGTCGGTTCGGTGATCGGTACAATGAACGGAGCCAAAGCATTGCCTGAAAAATGGATCGCGCCTCTTCACGATACGATCCGCTCGAGCGTAAAGGGTTTCGACAATTCATCGTTGAGCGAACTTGCTCAGAGAACCATCAATATCGCTAAAACTAATATTTCACTATAAAAGAGAATTATGAGATCAAAAACAGAATTGGTAAAAGACAGAGCTGCACTGGAAGACCGCGCCAAAGCAAGTCTTGTCGGTCATGCCGTCGGGGATTCATTCGGCGATATCGCACGTTCCCCCGAATATCATCTCCAATACGGTATCACGATGGATTTTACGGAGAAACCTGCTCCCGGTACCGATGATACGGAATTTGCATTGTTGACCGCGCAAACACTCATCAAAGCCGGCGGGAATCTTACCGATGCCGACGTGCTGGATAGCTGGAGGACGCACGTGCTTCCGCTGTCGGAATTGAAAAGAGGAGGAGCAAGCGAACGTGAAGCAGCGGCAAATATCCGCCGCGGAGTGCTTCCGCCATTTTCAGGGATATACAATTCGCATTACATGAGCGACGGTGCTGCAATGCGTGTCACTCCCATCGGGATCGCCTGCGCCGGTGATCCGGAACGTGCTGCCGCTCTGGCGGATATTGATGCACGCATCAGTCATTCGCGCGACGGACTGTGGAGCGCTCAATCGGTCGCCGCTGCTGTTGCCGTGGCAATGGCCGATGGTTCAGTGGATGAAATATTCCATGCCGCTGTGGACGCAATACCGAATGATTCTTGGATGAGATTTACATTCAATAAAGTGCAGGAGATCATTGAACGGAAAAAGACACTCGAAGAAGCATGGAAACCGCTTCACGATGCGCTCTGGACGGAATACAAATCTGTTTCCCCTGAAGCAGTCCCTTCGGCGTTGGCGATCTTCAAATTGACTGATGGTGATTTCAAACGCGGAATTATTTACAGCGGTAATTTCGGCAGAGATGCAGATACGATCTCCGCAATTGTCGGAGCCATCAGCGGTGCAAAGAACGGAATGAAAGCTATTCCGCAATCATGGGTGGACAAAGTCCGCCTGACCACCGGTGTCTGTCTGCCGTTCACGAAAGGAATGGATCTGTTCGATGTTTCACGACAACTTGCTGCTTTGATCAAATAATCTGCTTCCACTATGAAGAAAACTGAAAAATTTACGGGAAATGCCGGAAGACTCGGGACATCTGTCCGATCGGACTGTTTCGTTGAAGTGTCGGTAGGAACGTCCGGCGGGATTTCCGTTCACCTGACCAGTAAGGTCCATGCGCTTTACGGAACTTCTATCCGCAAACAGGTAACCGATTATCTGAAGCATTGCGGAGTTCATCATGCTTCGGTCGTGATGGAAGATCAGGGAGCTGTTCCGTTCGTGATCGCTGCACGACTTGAAACCGCCTTGGCAAGGTCTGGACATCACTCAAAAGAAAAAGAACCTGATTCAAAAAGAAAAAAAATATCCCTGCCGGATAAACACCGGATGCGGAGAACGCGATTGTACCTTCCGGGGAATGAACCGCATTATTTTTTGAACGCAGCGCTTCATCGTCCCGATGCGATCATACTGGATCTTGAAGACAGCGTTTCTCCGTCGGAAAAAGATTCAGCACGCATCATGGTGAAGCATGCACTTCAGCATGTCAATTTCGGTAAAGCAGAGCGGATGGTGAGGATCAACCAGCTTCCCTTGGGACTCGAAGATCTGAAACAATTGGATCTGAATTCGTTCCATACGGTTTTGATTCCGAAATGCGAGTCGGTTCAGCAGATCCGGGAAATTGATTCTGCGATAACATCAATCTGCTCAGAAAAAGGAATCAAACGTTCCGTTCTGTTGCTGCCGATCATCGAAAGTGCGCTCGGAGTTCAGCATGCATTCGATATCGCAACGGCAAGTGAATGGAACTGCGGACTCTCGATCGGTCTGGAGGATTATACTGCCGATATCGGCGTAGAACGGACCGCCTCAGGCAGAGAAAGCCTTTTTGCTCGCAGTGCCGTGATCAACGCTGCGAAAGCAGCCGGCGTTCAGGCGCTTGATTCGGTCTTCTCAGATGTGAATGATGATGCCGGTCTGCTGGAAAGTGTAATTGAAGCGAAGGCCCTGGGATTTCAGGGAAAAGGATGCATCCACCCGAGGCAGATCATACTCATTCATCAAGGATTTGCTCCATCTTCCCATGAGATCGAATATGCTCAGCGTGTTGTGGATGCATTCAATGAAGCAGAACGGAACGGAAGCGGAGTTACAGTCCTTGGTTCAAAGATGATCGATGCTCCGGTTGTAAAACGTGCGCAGCATATTTTATCACTGCAGAAACTTTCATAGATCGTATTATGGCAAAACAAGTGAAACAATCATTCGTTAACAATGCTGCAGGACGTTCGGTTCCGACAAAGGTCAACGGTGTTCCTGCGATCCCGTACAAAGGGATCAATAAGCACCGACCAGAACACGCCACAGCCGCTCCGCCGATCCGTAGTAACGTTGATTATCCGGCAGACGGAAATAAGGTCGTCAAGAATCTGAAAGAGGCTCTTAAAAAAGCAGGGCTGAAGAATGGTATGACGATCTCCACGCATCACCATCTTCGCAACGGTGATAGGGTCACCAATCTTCTCTTCGATACTATCAAGTCGATGGGGGTGAAAGGGATCCGATGGTTTCCCAGTGCTTCATTCCCGTGTCATGATTATCTGATCAAGTACCTTGAGGACGGGACGATCCATCACATTGAAGGAAGCATGAACGGACCGCTCGGGAAATTTGCCACAGAAGGGAAGATGAAGGGGACAGGCGTGCTGCGTTCTCATGGCGGCCGGTATCGGGCGATACAGGATGGAAATGTGAAGATCGATATTGCGGTGATCGCTGCGCCGACTGCAGATCCATTCGGTAACGCGAACGGTGTCACCGGTAAATCCGCATGCGGCCCTCTGGGATTCGCGCTCGGCGATTCCGAATACGCTGATCGGGTGATCGTGGTGACGGATAATCTTGTGCCGTTCCCGTGTGTTCCATGGCATATCCAGGGGAACAATGTCGATGTTGTCGTGCAGATCGACTCCCTTGGTGATCCCGCAAAGATCGTATCAGGAACAACACAGGTCACGAAAAGCCCGGATAGGATACTGATCGCTGAATACATCGCGCAGTTCGTAGAAGAAGCCGGTATCATGAAGAACGGGTTCTCTTTTCAGGCAGGGGCCGGCGGTATCAATCTTGCGTTCCTTCAGTTGTTAAAAGAGCGGATGAAATCCAAAGGAGTGAAAGCACGATTCGTTCGCGGCGGCAGTACGAAATATCTCACGGAGATGCTGGAAGAGGGATTGACTGATTATATTCTGGACGGTCAGGCGTTCGATACGGATGGGGTCCGTTCCTTGCGCGAAAACCCGCATCATGTCAGCACTTCGCCGTTCACCAGCTATAATTTTCACGGGAAAGGGAATTTTGCTTCCATGATCGACGCCGTTGTTCTTGGCGCCACGGAAGTGGATCTCAATTTCAATGCGAATGTCGTAACGCATTCGGACGGATATCTTCTTCACGGCATCGGCGGTTGGCAGGATTGCCTCGCCGGTCGATGTGTGATCCTTGCAATTCCTTCGTTTAGAGACAGAGTGCCGATCATCGTTGACAGGGTGACGACACTCTGTGCGCCCGGGGAAATGATCGATGTGGTGATCACCGAAAGGGGAATTGCCATCAATCCACTACGAAAGGACCTGGTCAAGATATTTGCGAAGAGCAAATTACCGATCAGAACCATCGGTGAGATACAAAAGGAAGTTCTTGAGATCTGCGGTGGAAAACCTCAGCAACCGGTTGTGTCAGAAGGTGATGTTATAGCCGTTGTCGAATGGGTTGACGGGACAATCCTTGACGCGATTCTGCAGGTACCTGTATTACCCAAGACTAAAAAGACATGACAAACAAGAATTCAAAAAGGGATACGTTTTTTCCGTTGCTATGTCCGGATTGGATCTGATCACGTTACTTCAATACAAGTAATAAACTCATTCGATTTAAAACAACAAATCCTGCCTTACAGCAGGATTTGTTATGTACTCCCGATGCCGAAGGCATGGCCTTGCCACGGGAATCCCTGCCCGACTCAAAATCTATTAAAGAAAGGCGGGGAACCTTGAGCCGTGGAATATTTTCCATTAGCGAAATCCCGTTAATCGTATATCTTGCTGCGGGATGTGTCGCAAGTCCCAAAGGGATCACTTCGTGACTTGAAAAGCCGAGCATAAAGTTTTCAAGTTCACCGAGGTCCCGCCTCGATGCGCTTCTGAAGGCGGGACTCGTGTCTTAACCCTCAATGTGTTTTATGACTGATTTAAAACAACACATCCTGCCATAAGCAGGATGTTGTTTTTTGTACTCCCGATGCCGAAGGCATGGCTTTGCCACGGG
>JBMOHT010000159.1:0-9066 GCA_049317705.1 Bacteroidota bacterium
CATTTCGAGTCCCGCCTGTTATGCTTCTCATATGCGGGATGAGAAATCTTATCAAAGACATGTTATTTCTTTTTGAACCATGGGACGAACGAACTCGTCGTCCGCTGATATTCGCGGTACAGGTCCCCTTTGGACCGCAGCGCATTCTCTTCTGTCAGCGGGATCCCGGTAACGTTCAACAGAAGATACAGCATTATGGCGGGAGCGAATACCGCGATCCATCCACCGTCCGATGCAAGCGCAAAGATCAGATACGCCATCCAGATGAGCCACTCAAAGAAATAATTCGGATGACGGGAGTAATTCCACAATCCGCGCTGACAGACCTTTCCTTTGTTCGCAGGATCGTTCTTGAATGAATTCAGCTGGGCATCGGAGACCGATTGTCCGACCACGGAGACAAACCAGAGTCCGATCCCGATGTACTCCAGAATGGAAAGGACAGGAGAAGGATTGTGTGCGATCACGATGAACTGAAGTGTTACGAGGACAATGGCAAATGCCTGATACTGATAGAATAGAAAATACCGGAAGGGAATATTCTTCTTCCATTCCTTCTCAAGCATGTCATATCTCGCATCGTGATGATTTCCGAGCACACGGGTAAAGAGCAGATACGATCCGAGACGGATCCCCCAAATGGCGGCCATTGTTCCGATGATGACCCGGCGGGTGATATCACCGTCACCGAGATATGCATAGAACATTCCTATGAATGCGAGACCGAATCCCCAGCCGGCATCGACGATCATCGGTTTTTTTGTGATTCGGTACGTCACCCACAGCAGACACATCATCGTAAAGACGAATGCATATCCGTAGAGCGATGTTTGTAAGATAGTTTCCATAAGGTACTCTCGCTGCGATGCGAAGACGCAGAAATTGCGGGATATAATTATTGATTTCGAACGGATCGAAGAAGGAGTGCATCAAAGCCTTCACTCGGTTTCAATCTGAATAGTTGGAGCAGAACATATCCTATCACACCGATACTGCCAAGTGTAACGAAAAGGATTGTCCAGAGCGCTTTGGAAAAGAGATTGGTCTCTTTATAATAGACCCAAATAAGAAGAACAGCAATGTTCGCATAGAAGTCCCAAAGTGTCGCCTGCATCCACGGAATGGTCTTCAAGGTGTTCCACTCCGCAAAAAGATTGCTCTCGTAACTGGTCGAGACAACGATGTACACCATCCATATGAACAGAGCGGTTAATACTATTATCAATGTATTTTTCATTGTTTTGTCCTTCAATTTGTATATCGATAACAGTTCCGGCCACGGTTTAGTTCAATTTTGCACTGTTTAAGCAGAAAATTGAGTTACTTTGCGGTTCCTTTATCATTATTTATACAATATGTAGAGATATTTTTACATATCGATATCAAAAGAGATCATGATTTCGAGGAAATCTTAACGAATTACCGGATCAGAAACAGTGATGTGAACTGAATGCAACCGGCAAAGAAACAGAGGATTTGATGCTATACAGACGCAAACATCAGGAAAGAGAATTTCTTTTTATGATATGATCCGGGAAACAGTTTTGTGGGCGGAATGATCCGCGTATAATAAATAGACCCCGCACTCGGCAGGGTCTTTTTAACTTCAAAATGCGGATCCTTATGTTTTCACCAATATAGCATTGATCGCCGACAAGAGCGTTTGGGGACGATGCGGTTTCTGTATGAAGGTATTCGGTTTGACATCCCCCATCAGATGATCTATCTCTTCCTCTGAATATCCCGATGACATGACCACTTTGATATTCGGATGGATCTTCCGTAGTTCGATCAAGACCTCTTTTCCATTCAGTTTCGGCATGGAATAATCAAGTAATACCATATCGATGGAACGCCAGTGTTCAGCAAAGATCTTCAGTCCGATCTCCGGATCGACAGCGGTATGGAATCGGTATTGCCCGCGTTCAAGAACGTCCTTCGTCATATCGATGATATACTGCTCATCGTCGATCACAAGTATCGTCATTGTATGATCGGGTGAAGCGCTGTCATAGTGCTGCGGAGCGGTCACAATCTCTCCGGCGGTGACCAGCGGCAGAACAACCTGGAAGATCGTCCCCGCATGTTCCTTGCTCGAGACCGTGATACCTCCGTTGTGTCCGCGGATGATCCCGAGCACCGCAGAAAGTCCGAGACCGCGTCCGACGAATTTTGTCGTGAAGAACGGATCGAAGATCTTCCCGAGGGTCTCTCCGTCCATACCGATTCCGGTATCGGTCACCTGGAACATTGCATATTTCCCGCCGTGAAGTATTTGATTGTTCAAGCGGCTGAACGGCTTGAGCATCTCATCGGTCATATCCATTGTGACCACACTGATGTTGACCACACCGTTCTTCGTCCCGACCGCCTCGCCGGCATTGATGATCAGGTTCATCACGATCTGTTCGATCTGTCCCGGATCCCCTTTCACATGCACCGGCTGCGGAGATAGATGTTTCACGATGGCGACATTCTTCGGGAGAGACGCTTCGAACAGTCCGATACATTCATCGATCATATGATTAAGATCGATCTGCACGAACTGGAATTTTCCCTTCCCGGAATATGCCAGCATCTGTTTGGAAAGGGTCGCAGCCCTCTCAGCCGCACTCATTGCTCTCTCCAGATTCTGATGGATAACGGGAGACTGCCCGTCGACACGCAGTTGTGCGAGCGACACATTCCCGATGATCGCCGTGAGCAGATTATTGAAATCGTGTGCGATACCTCCCGCCAGAACACCGATGCTCTCGCGGCGCTGAATATCACGGATGATCTGTTCGGATTTCTTCAGTTCTGATATATCGGTGTGCGTTCCGATCATCCTCAGAGGTGTATCATTCTCACCCCATTCGATGACCATTCCTCTGTCGAGGATCCATTTATATGTCCCATCCTTGCACAACATCCGGTGTTCACTTTGATAATATTTACTCTCTTTGTTCAGACTATTGGTCAAAGATTCGGTCACACGCTTTAGATCGTCTTGGTGGACCCGTTTCGACCATTCTTCGAGGTGCGAACTGATCTCATCATCCGAATAGCCTAACATCGCTTTCCAATTATGGGAAAAGAGAACTTCGTTCGTGACACAGTTCCAGTCCCACACTCCGTCCCCTGCGCCTTCCAATGCGAACTGCCACCGTTCCTCGCTCTCCCTCAGCGCTAATTCCGAATTCTTCCGGTTGGTCACATCGGTAAAGACCCCAAGGAGTAGTGTCTGTGAATCACCGAGGTCCATGAACGAGTTCGATACCTCCACCCAGATGGTCGTTCCGTTCCATAAGGTCAAATTCTTCTGCATGAATCCCGGAACAGCTCGCACCCGGAATCGATCTTGGTGCTTTTGTACTATACGGACTCGGTCCTGTTCTGCGTAGATCATTGAAAATGATGCTCCGACAATATCCTTCTCCGGCATTCCGACCATTTCGCAATATGCGTTATTCACCCGAACCACCGTACCGTTCTCATCCGTGATCCTCATGCCGCTTGCGGTATGCTGCCAGACGGAGCGGAAGAAGATCTCGGAATCCTTCAATGCATCTTCGGCAGCTTTCCGCTGTTCGATATTCTTAACGAGGTTCGCCCCTTTGATGAACCTGCCGTCATCATCGAATTCAAAGTGTGTGGATTGTTCCACCCAGAGCCGTTCTCCGTTCTTCCTCTGCACAATGAATTCGACCGAAGAATGTTCAATGCGGTCATTTTTCCACGTATCGTATGCTTCGGAAACTCGTTGACGATGTTCATCGATCACCAGACGGAGCGCGCTGGTTCCGATCAATTCCTCCTGCGTGAATCCCGAGAACAGGAAGAGTTCCTGATTGCAGTAGGTGATCACCGCGCGGCCGTCCGCTTCGTAATAGACCTGGTGAAGGTTCTCGACGATACTGCGGTATTTCAGTTCATTTTGCAGCAGTGCTTTCTCCATCTGCATCCGTTCGGAGATATCGACCAAAATCCCGAAGTATTCCTTCTTCCCTTCGGTCACTTTCAATGTGAATCTGTCCTGGAACCAGTGATACTGACCGTCTGCACGTCTCCACCGGTATTCCAGGATCATTTCACTGTTGGCTTTCATAGCGGAATAGGAGGAGAGCACAGAGGCGGCATCATCCGGATGGATCCTGTTCCTCCAGAAATGCGGTTCAGAGAGGTATTCTTCATTCGTGAATCCGGTGATCTTCAGAACGTTACCGCTGATCCATGCTGTGTCGATATCGGGATCCACAGGAGATGAATAGATGGCAACCGGCATCGATTCCAGAATGAACCGTTGTCGCTCCTCGCTTGCGCGCAGCAGTTCTTCCGCCCGCTTTTGAATTGTAATATCTTTACTGATTCCAACAAGTCCGATGATGTTGCCTGAAGGATCCTTCACCTGCGACGTACTGAGCGTGACGAGAAATTCACGTCCGTCTTTGTCGATATTGAGCACTTCACCGGTCCAATTTCCGGTCTTTGAATGACTGAGGATCTCCTCGATCAATCCTTCTCGGTTATTCTTCGACCAGAGGATCGCGGGAGTTTTTCCGAGGATCTCTTCCCTCGAATATCCGTATGCATTGACAAATGCCTGGTTCACATACGTGAATCGGTCATTCAGATCGGTGATGGTGAGGAATTCAGAGAAACTCTCGAGAGCATGATGAGAAAGCTGCAGGGTCTCTTCGATCCTTTTCTGTTCAGTAACATCGCGGGCAGAGCCGACGATACCGATCAGATTCCCTTCGGTATCGTAGAGTGGGGCCTTATGGACATCAAGGTATAGGAATTTCCCCCGGACATTCCCGAACTCATTGAACTGCATCTCCTTCAATTCGCGGAGTGTCACTTCATCGGAGTCCTGACATAGTTCGCCGAAGGTATGCCATTGCGGTTCATCCTGATGAAGCGCCCTCTCTCGCTCCGCAAAGAATATGTCGGTCTTCCCGATCGGTTCCGTCGTGTCGGAAGCCATCAGAAGTTTTTCACATATCGCTTTATTGGCAAAGATATATTTTTTATCAAGGTCCTTCGCCCAGATCAGATCCGGCATCGTATCGCCCATCAGCCGCTGCAGGGAATACAATTGATGGTATTTCGCTTCACTGGCTTCGAGTCGTGCGATATTCTCGGCGATCTCGGAATTCTTCCTCTGGAGTTCTTCGTTGATGAGTGCTGTCTTCGTATTCTCGTCCGCATAATTCTTTACGATGACATCGATCAGGTAATAGAACAGGATGAGATAGAACAGATTTGAGAAGAGCATGTCAATGAACCGCTGGTGATCATTGTCATACCCGATGACGATGCCGGGATAATAGTGTTGCGCGATGACAAGTGCGCTGATCATCACGATATAGGCGATGAACAATACCGGTCGGGAACGCTGCGGCAGGATCACATAGAGCATCAGGAACATGACGAACATCAGTGTCATGATGTTACCGTCATATCCTCCATTGAAGAGCCAGGCGACCGAAAGCAATGCGATGGAAGTGATGAACAGCGGGAAGATCGAGCGGCGATAATTGTCGGAATTCCGTGCGATGAGGAAGAAGCCGAAGATCAATGCGGTCGATACGGCAGCCAACAGCATGAGCCATGGGTTCATGTTCAGGACAATGGTAAAGAAAAATCCCAAACACGCCATCAATCCGATCAGGAACGTCAGAAGTATCTGGATCTTCCGTTCCAGCATCAATGGAAGATCATGTCCAAAGACCATCCGGTGAAGTATGTTATTGATTCTCGCCGGTAATTTCATTCGTGATAATCGATCAAGAGGAAGAAGGTGATTTTATCTTTCGATCAACAGCAATTTCATGGATTTCAGTTTTGCAATCTTGATCGATGCTCAAGGTAATGGGATATCTAAAAGGAATCAAACGACTATATTGTCCGTTAATAAATTGGAATGATTTTAATAATTTGAAAGTGGTATATTGTTTCAGACATTACTAAATGGAGTATAAATGAAACTAATCATCCTTAGCTTTTTCGCCGTAATAGGTACAGCCATGGCTCAACAAAAACTCGCACCGGGCACCGATATCCACTCTTTTGCGAACAGCGCCGAAGTCGTTGTTTCCCATATCGCACTCGATCTTTCCGTCAATTTTGATTCGAAGACCCTCGCCGGCACCGCAGCTTTGACACTGGAACATAAAAAGAAGACGAAACAACTGATCCTGGATACACGCGAACTGACCATTTCCAAGGTGACGCTGGACGGAAGCGAAACTCCCGCAGTATTCACACTCGGGAAGGAAGTGAATTACCTCGGACGTCCTCTCATTATCACTATCACACCGAAGACCAAGGTGGTGACGATCCATTACACGACCTCTCCGAATGCCGCTGCACTGCAATGGCTTGAACCGTCACAGACGTCCGGCAAAGAACGGCCGTTCCTCTTCACCCAGTCCGAAGCGATCCTTGCGCGCACGTGGGTGCCGTGTATGGACGGTCCTGGCGTGCGAATATCGTACTCGGCTACGATCCGCACACGGCCGGACCTTCTCGCCGTAATGAGCGCGGGCAACCCCACAGCACGAACGGCGGATGGTGTCTACAAATTTGAAATGAAGCAGCGCATTCCTTCGTACCTTCTTGCGCTGGCTGTCGGCGATCTGGAATTCCGCTCACTCGGCACCAGAAGCGGCGTCTATGCTGAACCGGGTGTCGTCGTGAAAGCAGCGGATGAATTCGTTGATATAGAAAAGATGATCACTGCCGCCGAAGAATTGTACGGTCCCTACCGCTGGGAACGGTATGACCTTCTCGTCCTCCCTCCGAGTTTCCCGTTCGGCGGTATGGAGAATCCGCGGTTGACTTTTGCAACGCCGACAATTCTTGCGGGCGACCGATCGCTTGTCGCTCTCGTAGCGCATGAGCTCGCCCATTCCTGGTCAGGAAATCTCGTGACGAATGCAACGTGGAATGATTTCTGGCTGAATGAAGGATTCACGGTTTACTTCGAGCACCGCATCATGGAAAAAGTGTACGGACGGACCTACACGGAAATGCTCTCTACGCTCACCTTGAAGGATCTGCAGGAAACCATCGAGTCCCTGGGAGCGTCCAATCCCGACACCCGGCTGAAACTTGACCTTGCCGGCCGTGACCCGGATGACGGTATGACGGACATTGCATACAACAAAGGATATTTCTTTCTGCGTCTATGTGAAGAGACATTCGGGCGTGAGCAATGGGATGTGTTCCTCACGAAATATTTCAATGACAATGCCTTCTCCACAATGACCACAGAACAATTCCTAAAGCATCTTGATGCACGGTTCGGTGTTCTGTCAAAGAAAGATGTAGCGGCTAAGATCAAAGCCAATGATTGGATCTACACGGCAGGCCTCCCGGACAATTGTCCCAAACCGCAGTCGTCGGAATTTGAGAAGGTGAAAGCGCAGGTCTCCTCATTCATGAACGGCACTCCGGCATCCAAGCTCGTCACCGAAGGCTGGACGACCCATCACTGGTTGTATTTCCTCCGCAATATTCCCGATTCAATACGCTTGGAAAAAGTGATCGAGATGGATTATGCTTTCAACTTCACCCGCTCCGGAAATTCCGAGATCCTCTGCGAATGGTTCCAGCGCTGCATCAAAGCGGATTATGAGACGGCATTCGGTCCGATGCGCGGCTACTTGATGAATGTCGGCCGGCGGAAACTGGTGAAACCGATCTACACCGCACTGGCGAAGACCGAAAAAGGTAAGGCCTGGGCAAAACAGGTGTATGAAAAGGCCCGTCCCGGATATCACTCCGTCACGTACAACACCATCGACGGCATCCTGAAGTAATTATCTCATCAGAAGCAGTCCGCACGTGTGGCGGACTGCTTCTTTCCTATTTGCGCCTATGTGTCTCCAATATTTTTCACTGATCCTCCTCCTTCTCCTTTCCTCCTGCACCACTAAGCCAAAACCTGCAGTGACACCAACACCGGATTCCTCTGCAATTCAGAACAAATGGGAAGAACGCACCTACCGAATTCAACAGCAATTCTATTCGGTCTATACTCCCGCCTGGGAAGGAGCAAACGGCGCCATCGGTGATGCATATCTGTTCCGTGCTACGAACGATTCTGCGATCCTTCGCCGGTATCTGTATCAATTCGATCTGAAACAGATCAACAACGGCACTTGGGTGGATGACCGCGCATGGGCCTGTCTCGCGGAACTCTACTGGTGGGAATTTTCAGGAAAGAACAATACGGAATGGGTGGCAGACGCCGCTGCACGATATCGTGAAGCACGGAATGAAGGAAGACTGTCCAATGCCGAAGGGTATTGGACCTGGTACAATTATCCTCCCAACGCTCAGGTGAACGATCAGATCATCACCAACAGCAATATGAACCAGATGGTGACCGTGGCGTGTGGACTCTTCCGCGCGACCGGCGACAGACGTTATCTTGATGATGCATTGATAGCATGGAACGGCGATTCGCGTTCACCGGGAATTGAACAGACTTTCTACCGCGGAAACGGCCGTTGGAGTGGAAAGGACGGTCGTGCAGCGTTCGGCAAACAGCTGCCGTGGGAATCGGCAAGTTATCTCTCCGTGCTTGCTGCGTTGTATCGCGCAACCAACGATGCGAAGTACAGAACCATCGCCGTTGCATCAGCAAAGCATATCCTTGATCCGAAGACCGGATGGATCGATTCCGTTGACTGCTATCAATTGAAGATGGACGGGAACGGAGCGTTCGTTCATTTCCTGCTCGATGCGTATGAGATCGCACCGAATGAATTGGCAATGATACCGTCCGTCATCGAACGGATGCTGGAGCATGTGTGGACGAACAATCATGGAAAAGCAACAGTGCAGCTGCATCGGGAATATGATCACGCCATCCGTAACGGTTGGAATCCGCACGGCGGCGAGGATGGGTACGGAGTGGATGAGATCGGAACAAAGCACGCACAGTCACAGGCACTGCGCGCGTTCGGCGTGTTCACCTATTTCAACAACAAGAAACTAATGTAGGAACGGGCGAAAGCCCGTTCCCTATAATTTTTTTGTGATGTAGGGACGGACGGAAGTCCGTCCCGCAAAGAA
>JBMOHT010000160.1:0-8877 GCA_049317705.1 Bacteroidota bacterium
CCGAGTGATTTCTCTTCCAGCGTGGTGAGTCCCCCCGCTTTATTGCCGGGCGAAGGATTCTCATACACCGGTTGTCCGTATTTCAAAAAATATTCCTTGAATTCGTTGATGAGCGAGACGATGGAATCGAACACGGACTTGGACGCCGCACGGTTCATCAGCAGCTGTTCAGCACCGAACATCTCAGGCACTTCGGTCTGCAGTACTCTTCCGTTGTATGAAGTGAGCGCATCCGTGATCCTTCCGACGAGAGGATTTGCGGAAATACCCGAGAATCCGTCCGACCCGCCGCATTTCACACCGATGGTCAGCTCTGAGACGGGAACTTCTTCGCGCTTATCATCTTTCATCAGTTCGAACAACTCTTCCACCATCTTCATTCCTTCTTCGATCTCATCCGCTACTTTCTGCGAATTGAAGAAACGAAGTCTGGAATGATCGACATCCGTAAGACTCTTGATGAGATTGTCGAGCTGAAGATTCTCACAGCCGAGACCGAGCACCAGCACAGCACCGGCATTCGGATTTCGCGCAAGTCCGCCGAGCACCGCGCGTGTGTTCACAAGATCATCGCCGAGCTGACTGCATCCGAACGGATGCGAGAACGAGAAGACGCCGTCGAAATTGTCGCGGATGAAACGCTGATTCGCCAGTTGGGATATCCGTTCCGCAGAACGGTTCACACAGCCGACGGAATTGATGATCCATATCTCGTTCCTCGTTCCGACCCGTCCGTTCTTTCGTTTGTATCCCATGAACGTCGGTATCGTTTTCCCGGCATCATTGTTCTTTGCCGCGTCGGGATGATACGAATACTCCAAGGCACCTTTCAGATCCGTCTGCAGATTATGCGAATGGATCCATGAACCTTTCGCAACATCCGCGGTGACGCTGCCGATGCGCACACCGTATTTGAACACACCATCGCCTGATCTCAGATCGAACAGAGCGATCTTATGTCCCACTTCGATATTCTCCAGCGCCGTTACCGCGATACCGTCGATCGTTACAGTTGTTCCGGCAGCGACCGGCGAGATAGCGATACACACATTATCGTTTGGACGGATCCTTGTTACCGCATTCTTCATGCTGTTACTCCCTTGGAAACTTGTTCATGCACTTCAAATCCGAAATAGTTCTTCACATTGTTGTACGAAATGTCCGATACCATCTGTCCGACGAGCGGCAGATCATTCGGGATCATTCCATTCTCCATCTCTTTTCCCAGCATGTTGCAGAGGACCCTGCGGAAGTAATCATGCCGCGGATAGGAAAGGAAACTGCGCGAATCGGTCAGCATTCCCACGAACCGGCAGAGAAGTCCCATATTGGACAATGAATTCAACTGTTTTTCGATGCCGTCCATCTGGTCCAGAAACCACCAGCCCGAACCGTATTGGATCTTCCCGGCGGAACTGCCGTCCTGGAAACAACCGATGAGTGTCGACATCAGATCGTTGTCCCGCGGATTGAGATTGTAGACGATGGTCTTCGCCAGCGTATTCCCGTCATCAAGCCGTGCGAGAAGTTTCGACAGCGGACGCGCGATCTCAAAATCGCCGATCATATCATACCCCGTGTCCGGACCGAGTGTACGGTACATACGGCTGTTCACATTCCGCAATGCGCCGATGTGATACTGCTGCACCCATCCCCGTTCATGGTCCATCAACCCGAACTCATACAGCATCGCGGATTTGAACTTTAGTAGCTCACTCTGTTCTAATTTCTTTCCCGAAATCAGTTTCACAAAAATGGAAACGATCTCGGATTCCATGTACTCTTCCGCATACGCAGTCTCGATCCCGTGATCCGAAACTCTGCATCCCATTTCATGAAAGTACGTATGCCGTTTTTTGATCGCTTCGATGAATGTGTAATATGTTGTGATGGACATTCCCGATGCCGCTTCGAGTTTTTCCAGCCACAACTTGAACTCGGCCGGGTTCTCCGCCGCCATCGCTTTGTCAGGACGGAACGCCGGTAATATTTTTATGGTGAATCTTTCATCCGCTTTGATGGCAGCGTGATACTCAAGTGAATCGACGGGATCATCCGTCGTCACCACCAGTTTCACGTTCGCCTGTTTCATGATACCGCGCGCGGAGAAATCATCCGAGTGCAAAAGCGCATTGGCGCGTGTCCAGATATCATCTGCCGTCGACGGGCTCAATAATTTATCCGTGATGCCGAAGGGACGTTTCAGTTCCATGTGCGTCCAATGATACAGCGGATTGCGGAGTGTCTTCGGGACCGTCGCTGCCCATGCGTTGAATTTCTCTTTGTCGCTCGCATCACCGGTGATGAATCTCTCATCGATGCCGTTCGCTCTCATCGCACGCCATTTATAGTGATCTCCGTAGAGCCAGATCTGCGTGAGATTCTCCCACCGTTTATCTTCCGCGATCTCCTTCGGCGACAGATGACAGTGATAGTCAATGATCGGCTGATGCTCGGCGAACTGATGATACAGCTTCACCGCCGTATGGTTAGATAATAAAAAATCGTCTTTGATGAATTGTTCCATTGAAAGATCCCTTCTAGTGCTACTTCAATTAAGTAAGACTGTTTTTTTACGATCATGCTTCGGCGCGATGTCGCCGAGCTGTTCATCCTGAGCAAATGCCGATGTTGTTTATCGGCATGCGCCGAAGGATTTCTTGGCGGCGACATCTTGCTCAGCATGAACAACATTTTTTGGAGCGGCACTGTTACATTTTCCTGTTAATGCTGCAGCACCATTCTTCGTGTGAGCGTTCTTCCGCCTGCAGCGATCGAATAAAAATAGACTCCGCTGGATAATCCCTCAGAGCGGAACCGTGTTTGATATTCTGTTCCCGGCTCAACTATTCCGTTGAAGATCTCTGCGATCTTCTGTCCGAGCAGATTGTGGACCGAAACGACCGCCGGCCCTTTCACTGCTGCGGTGAACCTGATGACCGTTTCCGGATTGAACGGATTCGGGAAGTTCTGACTCAGCGTCATCACTTCCGGTACCGTCCTATCGTCGTTTTTTTTTACCGATGTCGGGAACGGCTCCGTCGGCCGCACCGGGACCCAATCCCCTGAGAACGCTGGAGAATGCGATCCTTTTGCAAAGATATTATTGACGGTATACAATGCTGCCGAAGAATCGGTTAGCTGTGAGGACCATGCAACCCGCTGTGCAGGGACGAAACCGGGTCCAAAACATGCATATTCCGCATAAAGTGCCGGAGGAACGTTCCATGCAAGCCAGCCGGCCGGAAGCAGATTCGCCGGCTCCTGCATACGGAGAAATACTGTACGCGGTGCCGACTGCCATGGACGTCCGAGCGAGAATCCTGCGATCACATTACCGTCAAATCCCGTCGCATCCGATGTGATGCGGCAGTTCATGAACACGTAACCGAATTTCGAGAGCGGTTCTGTCGCTGCTGCGGTGAGTGTTCCGTTATTCCGGTTCACTTTGATCTCGCAGCTGTCGAAGACAACGATGTTCCGTCCGAAAATAAAATCGACCGAACCTTCGATGATGTTGTTCCAGTGATACGTCCGCTGCACTCCGCGTCCGCCCCACGTATAATACGTATCCTGATATCCGAGCAGACGGCAGTTGTAGTATGCCTGTCTGTCTCCGTTCACTCTCAATGCAACTGCCTGCTGGTCCGCGAATGTTCCGTCGTTCTTCACCGTGTTCTGGAATGTGATGTTCACGGCGGTGAAATCATCGGCATCGATCGCCGTGCTGTACGATGTACTCGTGCCGCCTGCTTTTCCCGCATAATCATCAAATGTCAGGGTCGTGCTGTCGCGCTCCTCACCGATGAGCGTAACATTCACTTTCGTCTGACCCAATACAAGCTTTTCTTTGTAGATACCCTTCTTTACAAAGATAAAATATTTTCCCGTATAATTTGCAGGAACAGCATCAAAAGCTGCCTGCACGGTCGTATAATCCCCGCTGCCGTTCTTCGCAACGATCTTCTTCACCGTCGGCGCAAGTGCCTGTGTTGTGAATGATGTTTCCGTTCCGTATGCGGTGCCGATCCCGTTCACGGCAAATGCGCGGACGTAATACATCGTATTCGGAAGCAATCCGGTCATGGAGACCGTATAGGAACCGGTCCCCGTACCGTTTACTCCCGTAAAATTCGCGGTCGTTGGTCCTGCACTTGTATTCCAGCAGACTCCCCGCTGCGTTACCGTATCGCCGCCCCACGCGGACACAGAACCGCCGGCAACTGCGGTGGTCGCAAGAATAGTCGTGACGGAAGATGTGGTGACCGTTGGAACTGTTTTCGTCAGCAGTGTGACAAAACTTTGTTCGGCGCCGTAAGCCGTCCCTTTACTGTTCGTTGCATATGCGCGAAGATAATATTTCACTCCGGGAAGGAGTCCGTTTGCCATAGAAGAAAATGCTCCCGAACCAGTTCCGTTAACCGAAACGGATTTCGCCGTTGTCGGCGCAGAGGCAGTATCCCAGCAGATACCTCTCGCGGACACCAATCCACCGCCGTCATCGCTTACCGTACCGCCGGCAAAGGCGAACGTGGTGGAGATATTCGTGACCGATGCGGTTGTAACGGTAGGAAGATTCACAATGGCGGTTCCAATGGTCTTCCCTGCAATAAGGACATTCTGCAGAAGAAGATATTTCCCTGTGTTGCTGCCGGTAAGATTATGCAGCCAGGGATAGACCCTGATATAGAACGCTCCGCCGGCAGGAATATCGACATTCATTGCAGCAACAGCGGAATCGAACGCTGTATTGTTTGGAAGGCTTACAGACCCGGCATATATTTCTGTCTTTGTTGCAAATGTTGAATCAGCAGAGACGAAGACCTTCGCTCTCATGCTCGATCCGCCGTTCCCGGCGAGATACAGTTTCACCCCCGAAACATTCAGTGCAACGCCGTTCTTTGGACGAGCAGCGAACTGCACATACACCGTATCGATGATCGTTGTCTGGTTCAGCGGCCATGCGTTTCCAACGATGCGCACCCGCTGACTGGCATTGTATCCGGTGTATTGGTTCACTTCCGTATTCTTGAATAATTCCGCATCACCTGATACCTGGCCCGATGTCACAGATGATGTCGTCGTCGTAACGGAGAGCGGCCAGAGCACGGAAGCAGTATCCTGCGCGAAAAGCATGCCGCAGAGAAAAATTATGGCGGATAGAAATACAAAGATTATTTTCATTTATTTTTGCGTCTTAGCGCCTTTGCGAGAGACAATTGAAGTGACTTATTCTAGGATCAATTGACAACTATTTTAAGACTATCATTGTCCGGGACAATGTTCTTCCCCCGGCGGTGACTCGATAGATATACATACCGCTGGAAAATCCCTCTGCATTGAATCGGACCTGGTATCGTCCGGCATCCTTCACTTCATTTACCAGCGTTGTTACTTCTCTTCCGAGCGCGTCAAACACTTTCAGCGTAACAACACTGCTCGCTGCTAATTGATAATTGATGGTCGTTGCCGGATTGAATGGATTCGGGAAATTCTGTCCGAGACGGAATTCATTCGGAACAGCATTCGTCCGTTCCTGTACAGCCGTCGGTCCTGTTGTTTCAAATGCTCCAAGGTCCGGTGCAGTACCGGTGAACGGCAGACCGATATTCGTCCCGGCATTGATCAGTTTGCTTCCTGAAGCAAGATGCATGAACGCGACATCAGGCAGACTGCCGTCCGCTTTTCTCGGTCCGCGGATCCCGGTGGTATCAAGACTGACAAAATCCGCTTCCGAAACGGTGATCGGAATGGTCCAGCTGTTGGTCGTCTGTTTGGCGAATGTTGCCAATGAGACTTTGCTCCCCAGTTCGACACTGTTTTTCACCACGAGCGATTCACTCACTCGAATGAATGAACTCACTTTGTAATTCTCCGCACCGTTCCGGTATCCTGTACAGTTCAGCAGGATCATCGTGCCGCGGTTGTTGTTCTGGTCGAAACCTTTCACACGGTTATCGAACGACAGACACCGGGTGAGCGTCATATTGTGACGGAGGCTGTCCTTATTCGACGTATCGCCGCCCCCCATCTTGAATCCGTTCCCGTTTCCCGTTGCGATCTGCGTGTTGTCGCGAAGATATCCGTTCATGAATGCCCAGCAGTTCTCGAGTGTCGTGAAGACATTGTCCGCGGGACGCATGTATCCGTCCCACCCGTCATCCGAATTCTGCCACGAACGGCATCCGTAGAAATAATTTCCCGTTCCCACATCCAGCTTCGGTGCAAATCCGTCCGCGTTCCCTCCGGCAGGAGGATCATAATTGAAAAACGAATCGCAGTTGATGATCTTATTGTTCGATGCACCGGTCCCGAGCTGAAGTCCTGTATTCCTGTTGTCGTGGATTGAACAGAATTCCACCGTGTTGTTGCTGCCGTTCACCGCAATTCCATTATGAGCTGAGTTCCGAATTTCCAGACCATAGACATGCCAGTATTGTCCATTCAGCTTCAGTCCGTCGCTCGAGGTCTGCGTGGTGAAATCAAGGATAGGACGTTCACCGGGAAATGCGACAATGTAGTATTTTGCGCCGCTCGTTCCGCTCTTCGAAATGCTGATGGTCGTTGAAAGAGCATAGACACCTCCGCGGATGAACAGCGTATCTCCGGCAGCCATAGAGTTGATCCCTTTACCGATGGTCAGAAAAGGACTGTCGATCGTTCCGGTGTTCGTATCGATCCCGTTCTTTGCAACGTAGAGTGATTTCGCTTCCAATTGCGCAGCCGAAAGAATGAGTGTTATCAAGAGAAGTAATGTTCGCACTTTTAAAGAGATCCTTTTTCTTATTCCATTTGAATGTTCGATCATTTCACCAGCAGCATCTTTTGTATCTTCCGTTCAGATCCGCATTCGAGCATCGTGAACAGTATTCCGGAGGAATATCGGCTGCCATCGAATTGTACTGTATACAGTGTACCGGCATTCACTGTTCCTTTATACAGAACCGTGAGCAATTGGCCGAGTGAATTATAGACCGAAAGTATAGCTTCTTGTTTCCCGGCAACCGTGAATGAAACAGTTGTCGACGGATTGAACGGATTCGGAAAATTCTGAAGTGTCATCTCTGACGGGACGATCGCTTTCTCTCCGCCGACACTCATTGCCGAACCCGTTTCGAATGCACCAAGATCAGGAGCAATACCGGAGTATTTGATGCCAGCAACAACGGTCCCTTTATCGATCAGTTTCGTATTGCCCGGTTTGAGTTTCATGAACTGCACATCGGGCAGACTTCCGTCCGCTTTTCGCGGACCACGCACTCCGGCGGTATCAACCGTGACATAATCCGATTCTGATGTAAGATAATCACTTGTTGTCTGAATTCCGTTCACCATTTTGCATTCCGCCCATTTCGAATCCTTCCGCAAAAGTCCGTCGCCGATGGAGATGCAGTTCGTGTGCACCAGCGATTTTCCCGCCGCAAGCGTACTGCCGTCGATGTTGTAGGTGAAGTGACTGGAATTGGATGTCAACGCGCGGGAGAATCCCGTACAATTGATCAATGTCATATTCCCCGCATTGCTGTTCTGATCGAATCCTTTCTGAAGGTTATCGAACGACAGACAGCGGATGAGCACCATGTCGTGACGCTGGTCCTTTCCTGAACTTCCTCCGAGTTTGAAGCCGTTCCCGTTCCCCGTGCTGACGCTTCCGTTGCTCAGATATCCGTTCTGGAATGCCCAGCAGTTCTCGAGCGTCGTCACCATATCCTGCGGGAATCCATCCTCTTTTGCTTTCAAATATCCGTCCCACCCGTCATCCGAATTCTGCCACGCACGGCAGCCGTAGAAATAATTTCCTGTCCCCACGGAAAGTTTCGGCGCAAATCCGTCTGCATCACCGTCTGTTGCATCCCTATTGTAGTATGAATCGCAATTGATGATGCTGTTGTTCGACGCAAGGTTCTTCAGTTGGATGCCGGAGTCGCGGTTGAGATAGAAATTACAGTATTCGATCATGTTGTCGTGCGCTTCATCGATCCTGTCCTTCACATCATCATATGTTCCGCCGTCCGGTTTACTTCGTTCAATGAGCAGTCCGTTATCTCCGGCACCTTTCACATCGAATCCATAGAAATGCCAGTAGCTGCCCGTTAAACGGATCCCCTGATTCGCATCGGCATCCGCCATGCCGGAGAAGTCCAACACGGCGCGTTCATTCTTCACGGATGTGAGAACGAATTTTTCATCTGCGGTCCCGCTCTTGTTCACATTGATCCGGCTCACAATAGGATAAACACCGCCGCGAAGATAGACCGTGTCACCGGGATACGCAAGATCGATCCCTTTCTGAACGGAAAGGAACGGTTTCAAAGAGGAACCGTCACCGGTCGTATCATTTCCGGACGGCGAGATATAATAGACGGAATGGATGAACGATTTGAATGATGCCGTCACAGAAACTGCAGCAGTGATCGTGATTGTATCCGGATTCTTCGAACCGGAAAGTCCGCCGGACCACGAAACAAAATTCGAACCGGCATCCGGAACGGCGGTTAATACAATCTTCGTTCCTGCGTTATAGAATAGAGCGTTCGGCGTACGTTGGATGACACCTTTTCCGTTCACAAAAGTTGTCAACAGATACTGAGTCACTCCTAATTCACCGGTCAATTCTATCCGGTCCAGATTCGCACCGCCGCTTGCTGTCAACGATGTCAAACGGATAGTGTTCGTCCCTGCTCTTACCGGAATGACAGCGGACTGCACACCCCACACGGTGAAGGCGCCGGTCTGCACAAAGTTCAGCGAACCGACAATGATGCTGTCATTCACTTTCACTTCGAGCGGACGGTCACCCGTTCCGGAGAATGCATACACAACGAACAGCGATTCCGCTCCGGCATTCTTCATGCTCACTTCCCACTGGATATATTT
>JBMOHT010000161.1:0-8831 GCA_049317705.1 Bacteroidota bacterium
GATTGGAAGATGAGAATGGGAAATATCAATTTCCGGGAGATTCCGTCGTTATTTCAATTGTTGTTGATGAGAAAGGGTTCGTCTCCGGTACTGTCGGCGGCGCAGTTCTGCAGCACTGCACCATGGAACAAAACAGAGGATGGTTCGGGAAAACATTGAACCTTGCTACGGATTACCGTTTCAAGGGTAAACTCGTTGGAAGGATATTCCCGGCAGATACAACGGAAGAGAAGGACATAAGCGCCCCGTTCAATCTTGTTGGAACGAATGTAACGCGTGGATCGCTCTTTTCCGGATCGGGATTTGCCATATTCCCTATGTCCGATCTTTCATTGCAAAAACAATAATACGATTTTCTAAAGGGAAGAATTTCAATGGAGCAGGGTATCGCTCCTGCCAACGATGAAGAATTCACAGGAATGAATCCTATGTAAGCCCTTACTTCCGAACCACTATCCACATTATTTGCTGTTACTTAGTTGGTTTATGGAAGCACATTCGTAGGACGGACTTCAAAAGGAACAATTGGTTCGAGGTATTCCCAGTATTGGGTTGGCCAATCGTTTCCAGTTGGAACAAGGATATCCCTCCGATTCTTGGCATATCATCAAGCGGATTTAATGATTCTCGGTGGAATCGTATGGAAGGTTCATTTTAGAATTAAATGACTTCTGTTCAAAATGAGAGATATCAGCATTGAATATCGCCTGACTGAGTCCTTCTGATTTGACCACGAGTGTGAAACAGAGCGGTTCGGAAGAGTTATTCCTGCTGAGCTTTTGTTGAATTCTACTCAACATTACCTTGTCTACGGAAGCCCGGGCAGCTTCTAACACGCCGGTATCAGCGAATCCGAGCATCAGCATGATGTTGCTGTTATTCGGTCCTACGCCTTTTGTAAGCACGGCATAATCCTTCTCGTATTTCCCGCCTTTCATCTCACCCGGACGGAATACTTTATCCGAGTCATTCGGTCCTGACTTGATGTGGAATTCATTCGGAGAGAGGTGGTAGTCAATATTAAAGATATGCAGGAACTTTTGCATCGTGAACAGACTCTTGAATGATCCGATAAAGATGATATTATTCGATTTCAGATCCTCAACGGTGAACTCCGACGCGAGTTTGAGTGAATATCCGTTCGGGGATTGATTGAGTACCGGAAGGATCTCCGACAAACCCCAGCTTGCGCTCGGCCGCAGGAACGTGAATTCGCTTTGCACATACTTCTCGGCGAACTTCGGGT
Source organism: Bacteroidota bacterium (assembly GCA_049317705.1). GTDB lineage: Bacteria > Bacteroidota > Ignavibacteria > UBA10030 > UBA8401 > UBA8401. Next base: position 1,247 of record JBMOHT010000161.1, read on the forward strand.
CCTTTCGGATGTACTGCCGATAATCCTCAGCGGTATTGAACCGCAGATCCCGCACGAAATTCCCCAGCTTCCCATCCTGTCCCCGCTCAAAGAGGAAAAAGAAATCTCCCAATACCACCAATGTCGGCTTTGCTCCCGGCGTTACGAATTCATGCCAGAGCGGATTCTTCTCGGTGGGATTACTCCTGAAGAAGGTCGGGAAGGAACGGTCAGCAATGATGAAGAGGAGGCAGACGAACAATGCAGCTGAGAGCGTGATGATCAGAGTATTCTGTTTCTTGTTAGCCGTGACAAGACTTTCTTTCCGTTCGATCTTGTTGAACTCTACCTGATAATGTCCTTTGGGAATATCGAGTTTATATGCGGGAAGCATTTCGGTCGTCAGATAGAAATGCTCGAGTTTTTTCCGGAGGTTATTGATGTAGACTCTGACCGTAGGATCCTCTTTCGGATCGAAGTTCGAATCCTTGCTGAAGAACTGCATTCCAATAGTGATCTCTTTCGGAGTGTTGCCGGAGAGAGTTTCATGGACAAGATAGGTAAGCAGTTCCTGGAAACGTTTTGAATCCTTGAACTCAGGACTGTGCAGGATATCGTCTAATATTTGTAACGCCAGTGATTTTTCAATCACATGATTCTCCGGTTTGGACCAGAAATGAAACTACGTCGACTGTGCATGAACATAACTATACAATGGAAAGAATGCAATAGTTATACAGGACAAGCGCATCTGTAATTCAATAATCCTCAATGATATTGTGAAAGCCGGTGTTAATTAACCTTCCTATTACCGTTGTTATCTTGTAACGCCTTATGCCTCCTACGTATCTTGACGTATGAATATTTTGAAGTACACTATCATACGTTATCAATAACCGGAGGTTCTATGAGAGCATTTATTACCATGGTTGTATCCTTGTCTTGCTGCTTATCGTTTGTAACGATAGGTGTTGCTCAGCAGACGACAGTTTTCTATGATGATTTCAACCGAGTCTCTGTTTCACCCGGCGGAACACCGTCTTTGACCTATACTACAACAAATACCGGTGCCGGCGCGGCGACCATTGAGAGCAGTACGGCAACCGGTACTGTTCCCTATATGAAGATCGCGAACGGCACACCGGCCGGCCGCAGTTCTGTCGTCGGACCGCTGGCATCATTTAACTCTCCATTCAATACTACTCTCAGTTCCAATACGGACCTCGTTTCATGGTCATTCAATGCGCGGCACAACCGAAATACCACGTTGAGCGGATTTGATGCGGCTCAATACGGTTATGCGGTCATTCTTATGGCAAGCAGTTCAGATCTATCAACGGCAAACGGCTATGCGGTGGTGAGCGGAGGGAGTGCCTCGAACGTGTACCGTCTTGTAAAATTCACCGGCGGCATTTACGCAACGGCCAATGTGACCACACTGGTGACAGGCATGACACAAGCAGACCGTCGTGATTACATGAGCATCAAAGTTACCTACAATCCCACCACGGCAACATGGTCCTATTATGACAGGACCGACGGACCGACTGCAACTCCCGCATGGGCAGATCCTTCGTCCGGCACATACACGCTGCGCGGCACGAGTGGTGATGCTGCATATACCGGAACAGCCATGTCCCACTTTGGATTTTTGTGGAATTACAGTACGGCTGCAAGTACCAACTCATTCTTCGACAATTTTAAGGTAGCCATCGGTTCCGATCCGGTTAATTTTTATTACAGCGGTACCGGCGACATTACGACAGTGACGAATTGGGGAATGAATACCGATGGGACCGGAACCAATCCGGCAAATTTTACGACGGCCAACCAGATCTATAATCTCCGCAATACAAGTTCATACTCACTCACAAGCAATTGGACGGTGAGCGGTACCAGCTCGAAGATCGTTGTGGGGAACGGAACGAATGCATTGACGCTGACAATCGGCAGCGGAGGTTCAATCACCGGAACAGTCGATGTCTCTGCGAATGCCACTCTTGAGGTCATCGCGGATGCCATTCCGACATTCGGTGCAGTTGCGGGAACGGTCTCTTTCAACAATGCTTCGGGATTCACCCTTGCGGCCGATGCGGCTCTTCCGGCCGGGAACGGTTCCTTCGTGATGACCGCCGGCAATATCGCTGTCGGCTCCAACACACTCACGGTGAACGGCTCACTGAACTGCGGTTCTAATCTTGTGACCGGCAATGGAACATTTACGTTGGCCTCCGGCGGGACCTTGAAACTCGCATCGGTTGACGGAATTTCCGCTTCCGGGGCGACGGGTAATATTCAAACTGCGACAAGGAATTTCAATACCGGCGCAAATTACACATATAACAGCACAAGCGTCAATGCGGTCACCGGTTCCGGTCTGCCGGCAACGGTGAATGCATTGACGGTCAATCTTACCAATGCAGCTGATATCCTTTCATTGACCAATAGTCTGGTAACGACGGGAAATCTTACCTTGACCAATGGACTGTTCAAGATCGGGAATAATAATGTTACTGTCGGAAATCCTTCGGGAGGTTCGGCATCAAGTTATATCGTTACGAACGGATCAGGAACAGTCATCCGTTCTATTACAACGACATCCACAACCGTGAAGACATTCCACATCGGCAGCACATCGGAATACCGGAAGATCGTCTTCACGTTCCCGTCCACGACCGGACTCGGCGCTGCTTCGAATCTGAATGTCCGGTATGTATCAGCCGACCCCGGAAGTATTTCTTATCCCGGTTCCGTCATCAATCATTACACGAACGGTTATTGGGCTGCAACAATGGATACGCCTCCGGTGAACACCTATACGGTCGATATTGAGACCGCCGGAATGGGAGGATTAAGCACCGTCGCAAATGCACGCATATTGAAACGAGCCGATGCATCCTCCGCCTGGGACTTTGCGGGCACATTCACCTCCGCCGGAACGGTCATCACCGAGACGGGCTGCAGCGGATTCTCTCAGTTCACCGTCGGCAGCACGTCCGATCCGATGCCGGTAGAATTGACATCCTTCACAGGTGCGTTGAACGGACGGAATGTTGAACTGAAATGGACAACAGCGACAGAACAGAACAATCATGGATTCGAGATCGAAAAGAATATCTCCAATACCTGGAAGAAGATCGGATTCATGGGGGGAAACGGAACAACGAACACACAGCATTCCTACTCATTCGTTGATGCCGCAGCTGCAGGACGTCATCAGTACCGTCTGAAACAGATCGACAACAGCGGAACGATCCACTACAGCAACTCAGTGGAGGTCTCCGCAGCCTTCACCGCGAAGGACTATACGCTTGCACAGAATTATCCGAATCCTTTCAATCCGTCGACAGACATTTGTTTTGTTATGAAGAATACAGAACATGCAGTGGTCACCGTCTACAATCTTCTCGGTCAGCATGTTGCCACACTCTTCGACGGTATCGCTTCTGCGGACCAGGTATATTCGATCACGTTCGACGGGAAGAATCTTCCGAGCGGTCTCTATTTCTATTCGCTCAGATCGGCAACACGCAATGAAACACGGAAAATGATGCTGTTGAAATGATGCAGCTGCGGTCGCACGGGTTCGGTCCTGTGTGACCGCATGAACGGTAAAAAACATTCATAACGGGGAAGTCATGAAAACTATCTACAGATGTTTGTTCACTATAGTGATGGCCGCCGGTCTGCAGTCGATCGGATCTGCTCAAGGTCTCGTGTTTCAGGAAGATTTCAATTACACCGCCGGTACATCGTTGGTCGCGAACGGATGGACTGTTCAGACCGCGGGGACGCCGACGATCAATGTGGCGAATGCAGGACTGAGCTATACAGGATACCTTGGTTCGAATGTCGGTTTGGCTGCTGGTCTGCCGACTACCACGGGAGAGATCGTCCGAAAGAATCTCACCGCAAGCCAGACATCAAGCGTGTATATCTCCTGTCTGGTGAATGTGAATACGATCACCGCAACGCCCGGATATTTTTTAGTGACCCGATATAATACTTCAAATCATCAACGGGGAAGGATCTGGGTGAAAAGCGACGGTGCGTCCGGTTTCAATTTCGGCGTATCCAAGAGTTCAAGTACGACTCCGGCATATGGGGCTACCAGCTATTCACTGAATACGACCTATCTTGTTGTATTGAAATACACATTTCAGGGAACGACCGGTTCTACCAGTACTGATGATGTGCTGAGTCTTTGGGTGAATCCGACGAGTTTCGGCGGTGCGGAAGATCCATCTCCGCTCATTTCCAATGCCAACGATGGCGGCGGGGATCTGACCAGCCTCGGTTCACTCATGCTCTTCCAGGGTGTCGGCGGAAACGGGATGACCGTCGATGGAATTCGCGCTTCAACATCCTGGGCGACGATCCTTCCGACCCCGCCATACTATTATAACGGTAGCGGTGACATTACCGATGTCCATGAATGGGGTCTTGAGTCGAACGGAACAGGTTCTCATCCTGCTAATTTTACGGCGAATGACCAGTCATTCTATATTGCCAACAATGCATCGGTGACCCTCAACCAGTCGTGGACGGTGTCAGGCACCAATTCCAAGGTTGTCGTCAATAACGGCACAAATTTCACCATTGTCTCCGGTGTTACACTTACCGGTACTGTTGATGTTGCTTCAGGCGGAACACTCACATTGCAGGATATGTCCTGGCCGACATTCGGTACATTATCCGGGACCGTATCGCTCAGCAATGCCGGAGGATTTTCACTGGCCGGAGATTTATCGTTGCCGACCGGTGTGTTCGTCCTGACCAGCGGAAACATGGATGTGAACTCACACACGCTTACCGTGAACGGCACATTGGATTGCGGTACGAATCTCGTTCTCGGAAACGGAACGTTCACGCTCTCCTCCGGAGGATCGTTACGGATCGGTTCGGTGAACGGCATCACCACATCCGGTGCAGCCGGAAATATCCAGACAACGACAAGGAATTTCAGTACCGGAGCAACCTATACATATAAAGGGACCGGAACTTCGCTGGTGACCGGCGATGCCCTTCCTTCCACCGTGAGTGCGCTGACGATCAATCTTGCCAACGCATCAGACCTCATCTCTCTATCGGGACCGGTCACCACAACAGGAAACCTGACCTTTACCAACGGAAAATTAAAATTGGGAAATAATGATCTGACTCTTGGAACCAGCGGCGGCGGATCAGCATCGAGCTACGCCATCACGAATGGATCAGGTGCATTGAAGCGGACCACAACAACGAACACAAGTACGAAGACTTTTTATCTCGGTTCGGAAACGGAATACCGGAAAGCGGTCATCACATTCGGCGGTGCTCCTGTCAATACGATCACGCTTGCAGCCCGGTATATCGCGAGCGACCCGGGTTCCGCAGGTTACCCCGATGCTTCCATCACCCATCATTACATCGGCGGCTACTGGGAAGTTCTCTGTACCGGAGATCCCGGTCAGACATACACGATGGATCTTGAGACTTCAGGGATGGGCGGATTGAACACTATTACAGCCGTTCGGATGCTGAAACGTGCGAACAGTTCATCAGCCTGGTCATTTGCGGGGACAGCGGCGAATTTCACCACGACCGTTTCCGAGTCCGGCATCAGCGGATTCTCGGAATTCACCATCGGCGGCGATGCGTCGAATCCTTTGCCGGTGGAACTCGCTTCATTTGATGCATCGGTGAAGATGAACGCTGTGGAACTGGTCTGGAAGACCGCCACGGAAGTGAATAATCACGGATTTGAAGTGGAGAGAAGAACAATTGACAATGGAAAATTGACAATGGATAATTGGAGCACATTGGGATTTGTTGAAGGTAATGGAACTGCAAATACGCCAAAGGAGTATTCTTTTTCCGATAACGGACTTTCTGTGGGGAAATATTCCTACCGGCTGAAACAGATCGACCGCGATGGAAATGTTGCATACTCACAGAATATTGATGCGGAGATCGCATCGGTGCCGGCTGAATTCCGGTTGTTCCAGAATTATCCCAATCCGTTCAATCCAACAACATCCATCCGGTTCTCCGTTCCGCTGAATGGGACTGCGGTCGTAAAGGTCTTCAATGCTATCGGACAGGAGACGGCGGTGTTGTTCAATGGATACGCTGAATCAGGCCGAATCTATACGGCGGCATTTGATGGTTCGGCTTTGTCCAGCGGGATCTATTTTACAACACTTGAATTCAATGGACAACGCTCCATGAAAAAAATGATCCTCGTTAAATAATGTTCGTTGACTTTACGGTGTCATCACCGCGGGATCATGTGTGAAGCTATCACTCTATAATAATGTTCAATTGATCGTCACAATGCTGACCGTTGCCGGTTCAATATTGAATGCCCAATCGCCGATGCTGCAGGAGGATTTTTCTCTCACGGTAAACTCGGACTTGGCGGGACAGAACAGCTGGACCGAAGGGAGCGTGCAGGCGAACAATATTGTTGTCTCAGCGTCCGGATTGTCCTATGCGGGATATCCGAATTCCGGGGTTGGCAATGCCGCCCTCTGTGTTCCGACAACGGATAGAGATCAACGGACGTTCTCCGGTTCATTGAGCGGAACATATTACTATTCCTTTCTCTTATCCGTTTCGTCTGCGGGGACTGGTGATTACTTCATCGGATTCTTTTCCGGAAATGCATTCCGCGGAAGGGTGTATATCAAAGCGGATGGTGCGGGATTCCAATTCGGTCTTGTGAAGACCACCACCGGCACCGTTACCTACACATCGGGAACTCCGTACAATTTCAATACGACGCATCTTCTTGCAGTGAAATATGAATTCGTTTCAGCATCCACTACGGATGATAAGGTCAGTCTGTTCATCGATCCCGCTTTCCAGAGCGGGGAACCGGGGACAGCGTCCATCGGTCCGCTGACGGATGCCGGCACCGATGTTGCATCCAATGTGATCGCGGTGCAGGGACGCGCAAACAGCGGTACCTTCACCATTGACGGGATCCGAATCGCTACGGATTGGAATACTCTGCTGCCGGTCTCGACACCGGTCCGATCCGCTGTGATCACAGTCGATCCTGCAGTATCGGGGGATGCAATCCCGGAATCGTTCGTCGGCTTCTCCTTCAATCCTGCATACTCGTCGCAATTCTTCAGCACAAGTTACAACGGGAACAACAGCCGCACCGTCTCTGCGAAACTATTCAATAATTTTGTTCCGTATCAAAAACCGGGGATACGCATCATCGGCGCGAATAATTCCAGCTGGCTCCGCTCAAGTTCCGCATATTCGTCCGTACCGACACAATGGAACAACAGTGCCGTCAGTTTTCCTTATATCCCTGCAACCGTTCCCTCCATCACAACGACCATCGATCAGACCGATCTGAATGATCTTGAAGGATTGCTGGATGGATTGTCCTACACTCCATCGATCCTGTTCGGGATCAATCTTGCCGTGATCGACGACGGACGATCGGCCGATTTCGCATCGAAGATCAGTTCCACATTGAAGAATTCACAGCGTCCTTCCCTCGACCTTCAGTTCGAGATCGGCAACGAACCGGATGCATATGTCAGTAACAGCAGACGGTTATCAGGATACGGCTATTCACAGTTCCAGCAGGAATTCGATCTGATCG
>JBMOHT010000162.1:0-8763 GCA_049317705.1 Bacteroidota bacterium
GAAGGTGTATCTCATACCATTTTGCGGGAAGCGATAATCCGAGATGCGGATCACTGGCAAGGATCGCTCTTCCGCTCAACGAACGTTTCGGGGAGACCGCCCAAGAATTGCTGCCGATGTGTGTTCCTGTAGTGCCAAAGAATTCTTTGAACTGATCGTGAAGCGACGCAAAAGCACGGAGGCCTTCAATATCATTGCCTCCTGATGAACGATCAACAATAACCGGAGCATTCTCGGGATACGTGGGGAAGATCTTCGATGCTTTTTCTTGCCCGAACTTCGCCACAAGTTCACCGAGGACGATATCAACATGCCACGAGATATTCAGTTCCCATGCCATCAGACGCGAGATCATCAGACTGTGGACCGGCGTCCATTCTTCCGGGACATAATTGAGCATATCGAATTCGATCGGATACTTTCCTTTTTGCGAACGGATATAGGCATTGATGCCGTCCGAATACGCTTGCAGCACCTCTTTCGATTTAGGATTCAATTGTCCGGCGAGCCGTTCAGCGATCCGTTTGAAGCCGACCGTTTTCAGCATTTTATCGAATTTAATTGTCGATGGCCCGAGGATCTCTGATAAGCGTCCCTCACCTGCCCGCCGCGAAAGGTCCATTTGCCACATCCGGTCCTGCGCATGCACATACCCTTGCGCAAAGAACAGATCATATTCATTCTCGGCGCTGATATGAGGAACACCGAATTCGTCGCGTGAGATCATCACTTTTGCACGCAAGCCGTTGACGGGAAGTTCCCCTTCCGTCTGCGGGAATGATTTCACGACAAGGTAACGCAGAGAAAAGAATGCAACTGTGCCGATGATGACGAGTGAGAGTGATATTCCGATAATGAATTTGAGTTTTCGCATAACGGTCAGTTGTTGAGAAGCATGGGGAGGTTCCATTCGGACTTTAAACGATGATATTCCGAATGCGGCAGCTGAATAACGAGCGTCTTTCGCTTTGTGTCCAGCCACCGAAGAACGGTGAGCATATCTTCCTCATCCATGGACGTGCATCCGCTGGTAGGAACGTTGTTGATGTGGATAAAGATACAGCTCCCTTTTCCTTTTTCACGCTGCGCATTGTGACGGATAACGAGGACATATTTGTAGTCAGGATCAACACGATCCATATGTTCGGCACTCGACCAATCCTTCTTTGATGTGTCCCCTTCGAAAACCCGATTATAGTTCACGGACGCGGTATCATCAACACAGACCGATCGCGAGGTCAACGGCAGATATGGAAACCGAACATCTTCTGGGGCGGTCGGTCCCAGACCATAGAATAGAGAGTCCAACTCAAAGATACCTGCCGGTGAACGCCTGTCACCTTCTTTTTTCACATATCCACCTGGCTGAGCAGAGTTCAGACCAATACCCCACCCAAGACCATTCTCACCGATGGAGACAGAGATCTCACCCCGTTGTTTCTTCCATCCCTGCTTGGTCTTGTCGAACAGATACATCGTCCCTTTATTACTATTCCAATCATCTGTAACGGTAATGATCAATTTCTGAGCCGAAGTGAGTTGCGCGTGTGACAACATCGTGAACATTACTGCAACGAGGGCAATATGGAGGATTTTTTTCATCGAAATTCTTTCGTTGGAAAATCTGTTACTTTTTTGTAACTTTGATTTAGTGATACATCGGAACGTAGCGCAGCCCGGCTAGCGCACTACCTTGGGGTGGTAGGGGTCGCAGGTTCGAATCCTGTCGTTCCGACAAAAGATATAAAGAGATAATGCAAAAGAATACAAACAACACGCAACCCAGATAGCGCACTACCTTGGGGTGTCCCAAAGGGATCACGTCGTGAGTAGGGGTCGCAATCGAATCCTGTTGCGAAGCATCCCCTTGGGACGTTCCGACTCAACATATAAAAAGTCTCTGTGAATAGCAGAGACTTTTTTATTTATGGAATACTTCGTTTACATCCTTAAAAGCACGGTTATTGACCGATATTATATTGGTCAAACCACAGATCTTCAGAAAAGGCTCAAACGCCATAATTTCGGCGATGTGTTTTCTACAAAGCCATACCGCCCATGGAAGATGATCTATTCCGAACAATATCACTCTCGATCAGAAGCGATGAAACGGGAACAATTCTTAAAATCGCCTGACGGATGGAGTGAACTGCAAGCGATCAAGAAAAAGTTTGGACAAGATGATTTGCCCGGCTAGCACACTAATTCATCATGAGTCTGTGGGACTCATGATGAATGCCTTCGGCACTTGGGGTGTCCCAAAGGGATCTCTTTCCCAAGGGGGTCCTTTGGACGTGAGTAGGGGGCGCTTATGAATCCTGTTGCGAAGCATCCCTTTGGGACGCTCCAACTAAAAAAAAAGTCTTCCATACAGGAAGACTTTTTTTATTTTTAAATAATTCGGTTCAATTCAATTTCAGCAGAACATCTTCCAATAATGACCGCACTTCTGCAAGATCTTCCTTCAATTTCGGGTCCGTAATTTTCGAGACAGGCTGCTGCAGCACCGGCTTTCCGCTGTCGGACGAGTCACCGAACGGCAGAACTGTCTGCTCACCCAGATCATCCGTCTGGAAATCGACCAACACCTGCTTGGCCCCCTCGATCGTATAGCGCTCCTCGCGGAGAAGTTTTTTAATGTGCAGGATCAGTTTGATCTCTTTATTGGTATAGACACGGTTCCCTGCGCGGTTCTTCTGCGGTTTCAGCTGTTCAAACTCAGATTCCCAATAACGCAGCACATATTGTTCAAGATCGGTGATCTTGCTGACCTCGCTGATGGAATAATAGAGCTTTTTGATGCCGATGGATTTCATAGTCGCCTCACGATCATAATTTTCCTATACAATGGTAAAAAAAAACGGACCCAATCGCAACAACAAATACATACATTGAGCTTTTTATCCTTGATATTTTAAGAAACTGATGCTATTCTGAAACGAAAATTCGGTAAGTCATCTGATTTTTCACTTCAGAAAATATCCATGTTCACAAACGGACATATCGTTGGAAAGGTCAGAATACTTATTTGGGTATGTTTTTCTGCCATTAGCCTGCCCCTATTGCACTCCACTCCCGTCTTAGCCATAGTAGAGCCAGATTCGGTTCAATTTGCACAAACAACGTTCTCTGAATCTTCATCCTATACAGTAGATGATTCTTTACACATCCAAAATCCGATCATACCAAATTCTTTCTGGACCGATCAAAAGCATTTCAGAACGGGAATAACGGAACTTGCCGTGGTGGAATTCATTCCCTGGGCCAATTCCCGATGGGTGTCAAAATTCGATCCACCCTCCTCCGGATGGGCAAATGTCAACACGAAAACCTGGTGGCGAAATATCAGCAGCGGGTGGGTGTATGATGAGGATGCATTCTTCACGAACTATCTTGAACATCCGTACCACGGAAATCTGTATTTCAATTCCGGCCGGACGAACGGATACAGTTTCTGGGAATCCACAACATGGGCATTTACCGGAAGCTTCCTCTGGGAATATTTCGGCGAGACGACTCGTCCTTCCATCAACGATCTTGTGAACACAACGGTCAGCGGAATCAATCTCGGCGAGATCACCTACCGGCTTTCAACAATGGTCACGGATAATTCGGCGACAGGTTCAAAACGTTTCTTTCAGGAATTCCTTGGCACACTTATCAATCCCGTCCGCGGTGTGAACAGACTGATCTCCGGCGAAGCATACAGAGTATTTCAGAATCCCGATTGGAGAATACCGAGCGAGTTCACATTCTACTGCAGCGGCGGACTTCGATGGACGGACAAGAACGGCGATCCCAACGTGACCGATCTTGCAGAGGACGGTGCGTTAGGTTTTACCATTGTGTATGGTGACAGGATAAAAGCAAAAGAGCCGTTCTCCTATTTTCGCGTCTTCGTACGGACATTCTCCGGAACCCCGCGGCTGAATGTGCTTGAGACGATCGGTTATTTAGGTGGAGCATATCTGGTAAAGAGTGATGATGTTCAGCATAAGTTGAATATCAATATTGAATACGATTTCAATCAATTCCAGTCCCACGGTTCCGACAGCACGCAATACAGCGGTATACTGTACGGCGCGACAACAACGAATTTCAATTTTCTTTCCTCCTACAGCTTTTACGGTACATCACGTATTGTTACTCAGATCGGACTCAGCGCCGTGCTGATGGGAGCAACGCCGAGCGATCATTATTTTGACAAAGAAGGACGGAACTATGATTTCGGTCCCGGTATCGGTTCAAAATTGGGATTCCTCATTCATGACGGATTGTGGGATTATCTGAAGATCTCTTATTATGGACTCAAGATCTTCACGGCGAGCGAACCGCAGCATTCACGGCATACGATTCAGAATCTTTCTCTCGATTTACAGATCCCGGTCTATAACAATTTTGCACTGGGGATCGGCGGCAATTATTACATTCGGCACAGTGTGTACGACAATTTTAATGATGTGAGGCAGGATTATTCCATGGGAAGGATATTCTTTACGACTGCTCTATATTAACTGATGATCCAAAAAAATAAAAAATATTTTGTTGTGATATTTACTCTGTTCATGCTGATGCTGACCGGCCGTTCACAGGCGCAGGAATTGACTGGTGAAGAACGATTCGTCTCCTTTGAGGGAATATACCTCCGTCCGCTTGGAGTGTTCGGTCAGGAATGGAAGAGTGGCAGCGGTGTTTATGCAGGATATGTATTGCCCCTCGACCGACAAAATTATCTGCCGATGCGCATAGGGGTGATCACGCTGAACCATAATTCATCATATAAGAAGGATGCATCGTTCACGATCATCCCGCTCCACTTCGGTATCCGATATCTGTTCCTCAACAGTCGATTTACACCATTCGTGGAGGTAATGAATGGGATCAATCTTATCCATGAAACGGTCGATCTGACTGGCAGGGACAATAAGCGGTACCTGGTGCGTTATTTTTGGCAGGCGGCGACCGGTTTAGCGGTCCCTCTCTCGGATCGATTGGATCTTTCGATCGGCGCACGGTATAATGCCGCATTCTATGAGAATGATAAAGTGCAATACGGTGAAAAAGGTGCCATGATGACAGCGTTTGAGTACAGCGCCGGTATCACATGGGATATACAGTAATACTTCCATTACTGCAATTATTGCCTCAATTCCTCTTAAGAATATTTACCGCTCTTCTACTTCCTTTCAAATATCAAGTTGGATATCGGTATCTGAGTTCACAACAAAAACATCAGTCCAGAATGGAACATTTTCTTTGCAGATATTGTTTTTTCCGTGGACTTACAGAACTTATTCATCATAAGATAACTGCTTAAAACCTGTTTTTCCTTTAATATCTTCGCTGTTTTAAGTAATTTGATGAATTATTTTTATCACTCTGCGTAGAAATTCACCAAAGCCCTTTTGAAAGGTTCGTTTATGGCGATCAACGAAGAAACTTCCCAGGTTAATCCCCGCCTCCGTAATCTCGATAATCCTTTTCTGATAGGTGCTGTTTATCTTGCCTCAATGGCGATCCTGACTTACGGAGAGATCCGCTCATCGGTTCCGTATACCGATCCGATGTTCGTCGTGGAGTATTTTTGGACTGAGCTTCTGGTGGCGGGACTTCTTCTTCTGGCGACCGCCTTCTTCCTGGATTGGAAACGGATCGGATTTACACTTCCGATGTTCACTGATATAAAGAAACTCCTGCCGTTACTGCTGGTCACCGGCGCAGGATTCTTGGCTTCACTCATCGGTTATCTCACTCTCCCGGCAGGAGTGAACTATGATCTTATGTCTGCGTTGAGCGTGTGGAGAACAACAGCCGTTGTCGGATTGACGGAAGAGTGGATGTATAGAGGCATCCTGTTCGTCTTCTTCAGCCGGTGGTTCGGCATGAAGAAAGGCGCATTCACGGCGATGCTCTTTTTCGGCATCCTCCATCTCATCAATATGGTCGGAGGAGTTCCATGGCAGGCGGCAACATTCCAATTCTTCAATACAATGCTCCTCGGTTCAGTCTTCATCCTCGCAGCGATCGGAACGCGCTCGCTGCTGTTCCCCATTGTTTGTCACGGACTGTATGACCTCTTTGTGATCGTGGCAGCCGGTCTGCATGGATCGGGTGCATCACAATTCGGCTCGCTGATCACGGCACTGATCTCCATACCCGTAGGCATTTATTGTGTCATACAACTCACTAAGCTTAAAGGAAAAGAACCATTCATCTCCGAATAGTCTGATTAAAATAAATATTATCAATAAAAATCACCCCGTCTCATCATCATCTCACAGGGAAACCAATGAAACATCTCTTCGTTCAACTTACACTGATCATGCTGGTTGCCGCAACGGCGGGAGCTCAGACAACACTCGTATTTGAGAATGCAACACTGCAGGATACCGTCCGGATCGAAGCAAAGGATTATGTCAACCTCGAGTTCAAAGGATATCTGAATCAGCCGTCACAGCAGATGTCATTCGTCAAATCCGTCAATGCAACTTCGATATATTTAGCAGCATCCATGAAGACCCTTCCCGCCGAAGGGTTCGAGATCAAAGCAAATGATATCACGGGATTCCGCAGGATGTCAATGTTCCAGCCGTTCATTAAACCGGTGACAAGTCTTGGCGTTTTGTTAGGGACGTATTTCGTCCTTGCTGATAATAAATCGATGTCCGAAGCAGATCTTCTGCTGTATTCATCACTCGCCGGTCTTGTCATTACGTACGCTGTCGACTTCATTTTCCCGGACGATATCAAATACCATGTCGCTGACGGATGGAATGTCCGTTTTGAAACTGTGAAAAAATAATTATGACATTTTCCACCTTGCATTCAGTCACGAAGGAGTTTCAGTATGAGTAGAAGATTCACAGGAACCCGATCAATGCATGCCATCCTCTTTATTGCCCTCTTCATCAGTGTGAGCATCGCTGCAGATGCCGCCGACAAGAAGAAAACCGTTAATGAGATCAACGAGGGACCATCACCAACGAAGAATTTTTACGAGTGGGTCAATCATGATTGGATGAAGTCCACCGAGATCCCTGCCGACAAACCGGGGATGAATAATTTTATTGTCATCCGCGAACAGGTGAACAAAGAGATCGCCGATCTGCTGACTTCACTTGCAAAGAAACCGAATCCGACTGATTCGGACGTGAAGATCAACAGAATCTATCAATCCTTCATGGATATGGATCGACGGAATGCCAAAGGGATATCTCCCCTTCTTCCCGACCTGCGGCGCATCGACAGTGCAAAGACCTACGACGATATTGCCGTTCTGTTCGCTTCCCTGCAAAAGATCGGCGTCGCATCCCCGATCATTATGGAACCTGCTTCGGATTTCAAGAACTCCGACAGTATGATCGTGTTCGTGGCTCAAGCAGGACTTGGACTGGAACGAGAATCGTACCTTCAGGATGATGAGCGTTCGAAAAAAACGCGGCAATCCTATCAGAACGCGATGAGCGAATTGTTCACACTTGCTTCTGCGTCAGATCCTGCGGGAAGCGCAGCGGTCGTTCTGCAGATGGAGAAGGACCTTGCCGCCATTCAATGGAGCAATACGGAGAACCGGGATTTTTCCAAAATATACAATATCTCGGACTATGCGGGAGTAAAAGGAGCGGTCGGTAATTTTAATGTTGACCGATACATGACTGAACTCGGCATGCCCACCACGTATCCATTTAATATGATGCAGCCGAGTTACGTTGCGGCATTCAACAAACTGTTCATCTCCAAGAGTGTGGAACAATGGAGGAACTATCTGAAAGGACAGCTGCTGATGTCCTATGCAAAGCTGCTCGACAGCGCGTTCAACGATGTCAAGGTCCGCTACGAGGTCAATCGCGGTTTCTATGACAAGGAAGAACCTCTGCAGAAACAAGCGGTGACCTATCTGAACAAGAATGTCGGCATGCTGCTCGGAAAGACATACATCGAGAATTCGTTCGATCATGAGATCAAACGGAAGCTCAGCGAAGTGATCAAGAATATCTCCGACGAATACCGTACGGTGATCACCGGATCAAAACGGATGCAGCCGGAGACGAAGAAGAAAGCGCTCGAAAAGCTCGACAAGATCACCTTCATGGTCGGGTATCCGGATCAATGGCAGGATTTCTCCTCCCTGGAAGTGATGCCGGGAGAACTTGCGTTGAATCATCAACGCATCTCTCAATATGAACACCGGCGCTCGGTCGCCAAACTTGGTAAACCGGCTGATAAAAAGGAATGGGGATATCCTCCGCAGGAGATCAATGCGTTCTATTCACCAATTGCAAATGCATTCGTCATCCTTGCGGGCATCCTTCATCCTCCCTTCTTCCGGGTCGATGCAAATGATGCGGAAATGTACGGCGGTATCGGATTCGTGATCGGACATGAGATCGGGCATGGTTTTGACGATCAGGGAAGCCGGTTCGACGGATACGGCAACATGGTCAACTGGTGGACCGAAACGGATGCGAAGAAGTTCAACGATATCAAATCATCACTCATTGCGCAAGCCAACGCCTATGAGATCCTTCCGGGAAAATTCCTCAAAGGAGAACTTGAGATCGGTGAGATCATCGGCGATCTGAGCGGCGCGGAGATCTCACTGCGGGCATTCCAGCGTATCATCAAGACGAAGAATCTCAATGCTGAGCAGGGATACCGCGATTTCTTCAGACAGCTTGCCATCACCTGGCGCGATAAATTGAGGGATGATTATAAAGTGATGCTGCTCGACAGGGACTCCCATCCGCCGTCAGAGTTCCGCGG
>JBMOHT010000163.1:0-8706 GCA_049317705.1 Bacteroidota bacterium
TGGAATTTCTTTTCGTATGCGGGTCCGCCATTGCCGATGAATTTTTCGAATGCCTGATGATACGTTTCGATGTATCCTCCGTCGACCATGGCGGAGGCAATATGGGGACGGCCGACTGCGCCTTTCCCCGCACGTTCCATCACTGCTTCGAACTTCAGCGGGACATTGATGTTGTTCAGTTTCGCAACGATGCGCTCGGCGCGTTTCACTCTCTCGCGGCGGAAGAACTCAAGATATTCAAGAAGATTGGGATTGGTGTAATCAACAAAGTAGCCGAGGATGTGAACATCCTTCTCGTCGACAAGGGCACTCAGTTCAACACCGGGGATCACTTCAACGCCGAATTCTTTCCCATACTCAATGGCATCCGGAAATGCGGCCACACTATCATGGTCCGTAATAGAGATGATAGAGAGACCTTTATGCTTGCACTTCTTGATCAATTCGTACGGGGAGAATATCCCGTCCGAAAAGGTCGTGTGCATATGAAGGTCTGCTTTGAGCATAGTATCGTGAATTCAGAAATAAAATTTAGGAATGAAGCGTTTTGAAATTTTCGTAATCGTTGATGATCAGCTTACTGCCTTGGAGCTGCAGGTAACCTTTTTTGATGAACTTGTGGATCATGCGGGAAATGGTCTCGCGAGAAGTGCCCGCCATATTGGCAAGGTCCTGCTGCAGCGGAAGTTCATCGATCTCTACTTTTCCTTTGCGGAACACGCCGACATCATCCGCCAATTGCAGAACGACATTCGCAACACGGCCGGCAGCATCCTTCAATGAGAGACTCTTGATCTGCGCATCGGCTTTTCTCAAACGTCCGGTCAATTCACGGAGGAGTCCGATCGCGACAGAAGGATAGTCGGTAAGTGATTTCAGGAAATCACCGCGGTGGATCATGAAGAGTTCCGATTTGGATGTTGCGACGACACTGGCAGAACGGGTCGAACCGTCGAGGATCGCCATCTCACCGAAGAAATCGCTCTCACCGAGAATGGAAAGGATCACTTCCCTGCCGTCATCGTCCATGCGAACGATCTTCACTTTTCCGGATATGATAACGAACAGAGCTGCGCCGGTCTCTTCTTCCAAAAGGATGATGCTTCCTTTTTTATATTTCTTCCGGACACCGAGGGCACCGATGTGTTCAAGGTCTTTATCGCTTAATTCGCTGAAAATGGGGACATTTCGCAGGACATCGACTTCATCAGACATTGCATTCACCATGAAAAGTAGGTTGGACAATCACGAATAAAACTGGGTCAATATAGAGGGTGTTGTGATGAAAGTCAAGAAAGGCGGGAAAACAAAAATCACCGATGTTCGGCAATTTTTATTGAGGAGAGTATTGTTTGCAATGATCAAATCCATACTGCCTTCAAACAAATTTAGACCATATAATGGGTGATATAATATCATTGTAAATGAAGGTCTTCATCTTGATAAAAATTTTAATCCGCATTATTTTTTGAATACTGTAGGAACGTCTTATCAGACGTTCCTACAGTATTTTTAAATAGACAGGATATATATGAACAAAAGATTCAAGGATCACAAACAATATCGTCTTCCGTATTTCAATTATTCGAGCACAGGTTCATATTTCATTACCGTGTGCACCAAAGACCGGGTAAATCTTTTTGGAAGAATTGAGAATGGCAAAATTATAGTTACGGAAATGGGAAGAATCGCACAAGACTGCTGGGAGAAGATACCGGTGATATCATCATTTGCTACATTGGATCAGTATGTCGTAATGCCAAACCATGTCCATGGCATCATCAAAATTTACAACCCTGACGAAGATTCTTTTCTTACGACGAAAGAGTTCAAAATAAGACCAAGATCTATATCAACCGTCGTTGCGGGATTCAAATCTGCAGTTACAAAACGATGTCGTGAAATTGACCCTACAATCGATATTTGGCAATCGCGGTTCTTTGACAGGATCATTAGGAATGATGCTGAACTGAACAATATACGCCAGTACATTAAAAATAATCCGGCCCAATGGATTCTGGAGAAAAAATAAAAAAAGGCACGGAAATAATCCGTGCCTTCGTTGTTCTATTCTGAATCGTGTCAATGGAACATCTTGTTAGGTAACTCTGTGACGGAACATCTTTTCAGATGTTCCTACTTTACCTTGCCTAATTCTTCTTTAAGGAAATCGATCTTCTTTACCGGACTCGGATCGACGCCGTTCAGCATGGCGAGATAGAAACTGACCCAATCCGCGAGATACAACAGCGAGAATGTGCGGGCAAGAAGAGACTTCCCTTCCGACCACACCTCGGTAATGCCGTCGGCAAGTCCGCCGATGATCCCTTTGGATACTTCCATGCGGAGCTGGATCCTCTTGTAATCCTCTTTGTCACGAAGAATAACAACATGAATGTTCTTCATCAGATCCTTCAGGACCTCCCAGCCGACGATCTCGTTATGATTCAATTCCGGGAAGACATGACCGAATGCCAGTGTCTTCGCATTCTCTGTGATCTGTCCTCGCCAGCGTGTGTTAACGGTATCGAATTTATCTGCACCGGAATAGATGAGCGGAAGTTTTCCATGAAGCGTCTTCGCAAGATCGAGTGCCGCATTGTCCGACGCAGCATCATTCGAATACCGAGCAGAGAGAGCATTCAATAATGCGAGGGTCTCTTTGATCTCTTTCTTCTGATCTTTGATGAAGCCGAGTTTGCTCAATGCAATGAGGGTCGGGAAGAATGAATATCCAAGCGCGGCACGCGGCGGGAGTCCGCCGGGGATCTTGATGTACGGATGTTTGTGCTTCTTCGCCATCTTCTCCACTTCACCTCCTGAGGTGATGCAGAAGACCATCGCTTTGCGCTTCACTGCATCCTTATATGCAGAGACGGTCTCTTCGGTGTTCCCGGAATAACTTGAAACAATGACGAGCGAATTCTTGCCGACATATTCAGGGAAATAATAATGACGGTTGACAATGACCGGAACTTCGCACTTATCCGCAAGATACGCGCGGAGAAGATCGCCGCCGATGGCGGAACCGCCGAGACCGGTGATGATAATATTTTCGATCTTCGAGACCTTCAGTTTGATCTTCGACGCATTACCGATGGTGACGGCTTCTTCAGCCTGCTTGGGGAAATTGAGGATGAGGTTTCTCATTCCTTTGGGATCGTGCTGTTGAATTAATGTTTTCATCAATAAAAAATTTAAAAGGTTTTTGGTATTAGGTATTAGGTATTAGGCGTTAGATGCATGATTGATCGAGACATGTACAGCTATAATAGAAGCATATTTTTTACTCAAGCAGCAGTTCGGGGACCATGGTATGAAGGTTCACGCGGAGGAAATCCTTCGCATCATCTTCCGTTTTCATCTCGAGCACCCGGCGTGCGATCTCGCCAGCTTCAGCGAACGAGACCGAACGGATGATCTTTTTGATCTCGGGAAGGATATGCGGGGTCATGCTGAACTCATCAAGACCGAGTCCGAGCAGCAGCAGTACGGCCACCGGATCTCCGGCCATTTCTCCGCACATGCTCACCGGTTTGCCGGCACGATGCGCTTCGAGAATGATGTAACGGATGGTCTTGATGACCGCAGGATGGAATTCCTGATACAACGACGAGACAACTTCGTTGCCCCGGTCCACCGCAAGCAGATACTGGATGAGGTCATTCGTTCCGATGCTCAGAAAATCCACTTCCTGTGCGATCTCTCCCGCCATCACTGCGGCGGACGGGACCTCGATCATCGCACCCATCTTGATATTTTCGTCGAATGGAATATTCTTATCCCGAAGCTCCTTCTTTGCTTTCTCAAGAAGTTCTTTCGATTGACGGATCTCTTTCAGACCGGAGATCATCGGCAGCATGATCCAGATCTCGCCGTGTGCGCTGGCACGGAGCATCGCTTTCAGCTGCGTCATGAACACATCGGGCCGGTCCAGCAGAAGACGGATACCGCGCCAGCCGAGGAACGGATTCTCTTCGCTCTGGTAACTTGAGACAACTTTATCGCCGCCGATATCAAGCGTGCGCATCACTACTTTGAACGGATTCGATTTCTCAACGACCGCACGGTACTCATTGTATTGTTCCTCTTCACTCGGATAATTTTCCGTTCTGAGGAACAGGCCTTCAGTGCGATACAACCCAACTCCGTTGGAGCCCTGGTCATGCACATTCCGCGCTTCTTCACTGAATTCGATATTGCAGCAGAGCCGGACCTCTTTGCCGTCCGTTGTGCGGGCGGTCAGTTCGCGAAGTTCCTTGAGCCGTGAATCGAACTGCTGATGCTCCGCTTTCCGTTCATTGCTGCGAGCGATGGTCTCTTCGGACGGATTAAGGATCACCGTTCCGGTATATCCATCCACAATAATAACATCATCGGGCTGGATCAATTTGGTAATATTCTTCAATCCAACGACCGAGGGTATCTTGAGCGAACGGGAGAGCAATGCAGCGTGCGATGTCACTCCGCCCATATCCGTTGCGTAGGCAAGAACGTCGTTCCTGCTGAAGAGGACCGTATCGGCCGGTGTGAGGATCTCCGAGATAACGATCGAGTTCGGTTCAAAACGGGAGATCAGTTTTTCCTGCTGGATGTTGCGGATGACACGGTTCTTCACATCCTCCACATCATGCGCACGTTCGCGCATATACTCATCGGACGAGTTCATCATCATCTGCTGGTAGCGGGAGATCTCGCGGTGAACGACATACTCGGCACTCTTCAGGTCCTTCTGCACTTTTTTTCGGATGGACCCGAACAGAACGGCATCCGCAAGGATCATGATCTGCGCTTCGAAGATCTTTGCTTTCTGGCTGCCCACTTTCTGTTCCGTTAACTGCAACACTTTCTGCAGCTCTCGTTCCGAGCGGTCGATGGCATGCTGCAGACGCTCCAGTTCAAGAGCGACCTCATCCTCGGTGATCGACTTTTCCTCAACGCGCGGCGCCTGTTTGGCAAAGACGTACGCTTTGCCGATGACAATTCCGGGAGAGGCGGGAATTCCGTGTAATATTATTTCGTTTTTATCAGTCAATGTGGATCTGTCGTTTTATGATAAAGGAATCTCAAAATCGTTTTCTTATGATCGTCCTCAGATTTCTCATCCCGATATCATTGAAAAAATTATTGAATATCAGGATTCGAAATAACAAAGAGTTTAGACTTCATCGAAGCCGCGGTCGAAGAGGCCGACCACTGCTTCAGCCGCCTTCTCTTCATCGGGTCCTTCAAACTTCAGCTGAAGCGACGACCCTTGTTCCGCCGCAAGCGTCATTACACCGATGATGCTTTTTCCGTTGATCTCGAATCCATCCTTGTAGATGAAGAATTCGCATTTATACTGCGCCGCAAGTTTCACCAGCGCTGCTGCAGGACGGGTGTGCAGTCCGGCCCGGTTCTTTATGGTAACATCTTTTTCGATCATAATTTAAAACTGCCTGTTCAGCACCATTGTTGAGAACCAGAAAAGCATCTCGCGGGCGGGTGTATCCCTCAGTTTTTCCAATTGGAGATTCGCCTGCCGGATATCCTTTTCGATGGACTGTTTGGCAAGTTCGAGTATATCGTACCGTTCGTAGATCTCCTTCACCAAGGGGATATTCTTTTTTGTCGTCCCTTTATTCTTGATGATGGAGTTGATCAGTTTCTTATCCTTCCCCAGTGCACGTTCATAGGCGTTGATCAGAAGGAACGTCTTCTTCCCTTCAATGATATCTCCGCCGATGGTCTTGCCGAATTCTTTCTCATCCGCTATCACGTCCAGCAGATCGTCCTGTATCTGGAACGCGCGGCCGATGTATGTTCCGAACGAGCGGAGTGCTTTGATCTCGCGTTCGGTGCCGCCGCCGATGAGTGCGCCGATCTCAGAGGAAACCGAGAAGAGTTTGCCGGTCTTCTTGGAGATCATCAGCAGGTAATCATCGATGGATACATCATGAAGCATCTCATATTCTTTATCATACGCCTGCCCCTCACACACTTCCACCACACCTTCAGTGAAGATATCCGCCACCTGGGCAATGGCTTTGGACTTTGTTTTCAACAGTTCGCGGTACGCGAGCGCCACCAATTCATCACCGACAAGGATCGCGACGTTATTATCCCAACGGACATGCACCGTCGCACGTCCGCGGCGGGATTCGGCATTATCCATAATATCGTCATGAACGAGCGTGAAATTATGCAGGACCTCGATAGCAACGGCTGCGTTCAGCGCCTCATTCATTGAACCGCCGACCGCTTCGCACGACAGAACGATCAACAGAGGACGCATCCGTTTGCCGCCGGCGGAGAGGACATACTTCATCGGATCGTAGAGCGATACCGGTTCGTTCTTGCGGACGCAGGAATGGATCTTCTGATCGATCTGCGATTTATACCGCTGATATTTCTTTTCGTATTGATTCATCGTCGTTGCTGCAGTGCTCTATTATCTTTCAACTGTTGAATTGTTGCGGAACCGGTAAGGAACATCGTCCCCCGGAATTCCATTTTCCATTGTTCGATCTTTTTCTGCAGATCCTTCTTCCCTCCGATCATCAGCACCTTGAGCAGAGGACGGGCCGATGCGGTCATTTCCGCACCGAGTGCGATCGCCTTTGCAGCATCAAGTCCATTCGTAATACCGCCTGATGCGATGATGGTCAATTCGGGAAATCGTTTCTTCAACGGTTCAAGATCGACCAGTGCATCCGTTGTTCTGATGCCCCAATCCCAGAACGGATTCCATTCCTTCTGTTCTTCTTTTTTCTTCCGAAGAATTTCAACTCCTGCCCAGCTTGTTCCGCCTGCTCCGGCAACATCGATATACCGAACTCCGACATTCAGCAAACGTTCTGCGACGGCGGAAGATATTCCTGCACCGATCTCTTTCACAATGATCGGGACCGGCATTTTCCTCACCAGCATTTCAATGCCGTTCAACACTCCGCTGAAATTCGTGTTCCCTTCCGGCTGGAGGAATTCCTGCAGCGGATTGAGATGGACAGCGAACGCATCCGCACCGATGAGCTCCGCTAATTTCAAGACCGGTGAAGCGTCTTTTAATTTTGCGATCTCCGGCGCACCGATATTTCCGACCAGCGGTATTGAGGGAGCAGTCTTTCGTGCGACCGAGAATGATCTGTGATACAGACTGTTCTCCATCGCTTGTCGCTGACTTCCCACACCCATTGCAAGATGGAACTCTTCGCACACTTCTGCGAGCTGACGGTTGATCATTTCCGCTTCCGGATATCCTCCCGTCATACAGGAGACCATCAACGGCAGCGATAACTGTTTTCCCAAAAACAGGGTTGACGAATCAACATCGGCAAGATCGATCTCGGGGAGTGCATTGTGAACGAATTCCCACTCCTCGAATCCTGCAGACTTGCTCCGGAACGCAACATCCTTCTTCACCGTCAGTTCAACATGATCACGTTTCCGGGATGTTGTGGTGCGCTTTTTCATTGAAAAATAATAGCCAAATAATAAAGAATATGCAACAAACTGTCTGTGGAGTTTTTTTTGTAATGCGTTATTTTGAAGCAGTGCCGGAGCGGAGATATTCCAGCGGACGCAAAGCGGTGATAGCACTGACGATCCCTTTGAAGACGATCTCCCCGAAAATGATGGATGCCACTTCCATATTCGTGAAGACACCGGCGAATGCGATGATGTTGAACAGAAGACTGTCCAGCGGGATACTGACGGAATTACTTTTCAGCACACGCATCCCCCATGTGTTGCTGATGAAATGCTGATAGATCTCCGTATCCGCAGTCTCGGCAAGGACGATCGCGATCAACGAGGCGGCCACAATTCGCCATTCGACTCCGCCCAACACTGTTACAATCAGATTAAGCAGAGCGGCGACGGCGATCATATAATAGACATTCGTTCTGCCGAGCTTACTGTGCACGCGGTCCCGGGCAGTGAATGTTATACCAAAGATGAATGTTGCTACGGAGACCTGTCCAAACAGCGGAAAATGAATGAACCAGGTGGCGGTGAAGTTTGCTGCGAGAGTGGCGAGGATATAGATCAGGGCAAAGAGCATAAAAAGAAAATCCCCGCAAAAGCGGGGGAATTTTTTAACATTTCCATGGTCGGGAAGACAGGATTCGAACCTGCGACTTCCTGCTCCCAAAGCAGGCGCTCTAGCCGGGCTGAGCTACTTCCCGATGGTTTTTGATGTAAGAATATAATCAATTTCTCTAAATTTTCGCATGATTTTTTTGTATTTTCTTTCACTATAAAATCTCTGTGTATTGGAAAATTGTTTTGTGTCTCTGCCACGAAGGCACAAAGGCACAAATGTGAATATTAATTATACCCACTAATTTCGTGCTCTTTTGTGGGATTTTGTGTTTTAGTGCCTTTGCGGCAAAATACTTTTAGTAATTGTCATTAGCTTTCGAGATCCCAGTACGTCTATAATAGTATAAAAAGAATGAAATTGACCTCACGGCTCTCCTTTCACCACCGCATCTTCGTCCTGGTTGGACTCTTTGTCCTTATTTCCATTGGGGTTATGTGGTTTGTCATCCGTCCGCTCTACGAGCAGCAGGTCGTGGAAGAACGGACGACCGTCGTTCAGCAGCTTCAGCATTTCGCCATCCGGTCCATCGACGAAAAACTTGAGCAATGGATCGAGATCACTCAGTATTTAGCGTGGAATCTTCAGACCAGACCGACCGACGTTGAGATCCTCATCCGTCAGCA
>JBMOHT010000164.1:0-8472 GCA_049317705.1 Bacteroidota bacterium
CATTGCGCGAAGCCGAACGGAGCGAATAGAAATATGTTCCGCTCGAAAGATTCCTGCCGTCGAAGTTCAGCGTGTAGAGCTGGTCCGCATTCGCCACATCGTTGAACAATGTTGCAACGACCTGTCCGAGCGCATTGTAGACTGAGACATTCACATGCTCTGCATTCTTCATGGCGAACGAGATGCTCGTGTTCGGGTTGAAGGGATTCGGGAAGTTCTGGCTCAGCTGATAATCCGCTGCCGTCACCTTCACTGAAGCATTCACCACATTGCTGTAAGTGAACTTTCCGTCGCGGTCGATCTGCTTCAAGCGGTACGAGACCGTTCCTTTTGCGGATGCATCGGTGTAGCTGTAGGACTTCGGCGCGTTGCTGGTGCCATTCCCTTCAACGAATCCGAGCTTGCTCCACGAACCGTTCACGTTCTTCTCCACTTCGAATCCTGCATTGTTCACCTCTGTTGCGGTCTTCCATGCAAGCTCAACACCGCGGCCTGATGCCGTTGCGGTGAAGGATACAAGTTCGACGGGAAGAAGATTGGAGGCGTCGCTGATGGTATATTTCCCAAAAGTAGTTTGACCTGTTAATGAAACCGAATCAACAGAATAATTTCCAGAAGTTATATTAATCCAGTCGGTCCCATTATTAGTACTTTTAAATACCACGCCATTGATCATATCTTTTGAATTATAATCATTGGATGTCCATTTGAAATTAATATCTCTTCCCGAAGAAGGAGCATTTGTAGAACTAACCGTAAACGTTCTGCTTATACCACTTTTGGCACTTACTGTTATAATTCCATTTGTTCCAGTTACCCTGGTCACTGTAACATCGCCCAAATCATCTGTTCCGGCTACAATCGTTGCTCCAATATTTCCAAGGGTGTGAGCACCAGTCCCCACCGTTTTGGTAACAATGACAGTACCTGTGATATATTTAGCAGTCGTTTCATTCAAAATGGAGGAACCGGAAGAAGAAAACAAAGTGATGGTATTGGAATTTGTTGAAAGATTTCCAAGGGACATGGTAATTCCGCCGCCACTAGCGTTGCCGGCAACAATATTGGTAGTCCCACCGGTAGTCGATAGAACAACTCCGGCAGAATTGGATACTGTCAATCTGAAAATATCCAGTGAGTTACCGTTTCCCTTTATTGTTTGAACACTGGAACCATTGCAGACAATCGTCATTCTGCCGGTGGTAATAGCATTGAACGATGGTGTATTTTGCAGTGTAATATTCCCTGCAACATTCAGAGTGGTAAATGCGCTTGTTGTCGCACCATCGACATTGGTTGCTCCGTCTATCACAAGATTTCCAGAAATTGTTGTTGTGCCATGGTCAAACAATTTTGTTCCGCCGGTCAAGGTCAAATTCCCGAATGTCATTACGGCTACGGTTGCTGTCGAACTTTGTGCATAATTCACTGTGCTGGATGCATTCACTGTCCCATATGTATGTGCCACAGTAACGTTTTGGAGTGTCAACGTGGAACTTGCGGTAAGGTCGATCGGACCCGTAACGGTCATTGCATCCGGGATGGTAAAGTTCACCGCGGTAGAACCGTCACCAAGGATAATTTTCGATCCGGTACCCGACACGGTCCAGCTTGCCGCTATTGTCGGTGTTGAATTATTTCGGATGTTGAATACTTGATAATTACTGGTGAAATCAGATGGGTGTGATCCATTGCCATTGGTCAACGTACCCCATGTTGCGAGGACATCAAGGTCTCCGCTTTCCAATGAATAATAATTTGTTACACCATTTCCGGAGACCGCAATATTCTTTGTGGTTGCGCCGGTGCTTGTTGCCGTGATATTGGCGCTGAATGTTCCGCTCGTGCCGGGAGTAAACCTCGCATCGATCGTTGTCAGTGAAACTGTTCCCGAAGATTGCGTCAAAGTTACGGGCGTTGTAGCAAATGCGTTGGCTCCAGTTCTGATCTCAAAACCTGTCGGGGGAGTCACAACAATGTCCGCAGTAAGATTTGACCCTTCTACAGTAAAACTCGATGAAGAAGAATTAGAGCCAACAGAGATATTTCCAAACGAAGATAAAGAAACTGTCGAAACTGCAATGTTCGCACTCGCCCCCGAAGTTGATGTTACAGCAATATTGTCGATACTCACTTTTGGGCGCGAACCAGTAGACCCACCAGATCCGTTATGGAAATAAAATCGAATTCTTGCGGTTGAGCTATTATCAAATGATGATGGTAACTGCACTGTAGTTATTGATCCGCTCGTCAATACATTGTTAACAAAATTCAGAACTTGCGCCCCAGTCAACTCTGTGAATGTTGAACCGTCGGTTGATGTATAAATTCTTAAGGATGCTGCCCGATTTCCGGTAGAATTATTTACAGAGGCCCAGTCAAAACTCAACGTTCCTGCAATTCTTCCGGAAAAATTCAAAAATAGATCTATTGCTGCGCTTGAGCTATTATCTGTCGATCCAGTGGAAAGTAAAACGATAGAAGTTGTGGCTGATGTCTGTGCCGATCCACGTTGCACTCCACCTGATGATCCAGTAATGAATGTTGCTGTTGACGCTGTAGTTCTTGTTCCACTGGGTATTGTTCCAGTAGCATTAACTGCAACTGAACCCCAACATGAAGCTCCGGTTCCTGCAGCAAAAGCATTGGTCCAATTCGCGATATCAGAAAAACCTTCGGAATAATTTCCCGTAGACATATCGAAAGCTGTTTGCGCTTTCACTGTCCCGCTCATAAATACGACAAAAAGCAGCATCAATCCGTAGCGCACTGTTCTCATTCCTGTTCCCCTTCCAATAAGTTATATAGCGTAGTTG
This sequence comes from Bacteroidota bacterium, assembly GCA_049317705.1. Taxonomy (GTDB): domain Bacteria; phylum Bacteroidota; class Ignavibacteria; order UBA10030; family UBA8401; genus UBA8401. The sequence continues at coordinate 2,817 of JBMOHT010000164.1, forward strand.
AATTTCTTGAACCAAATTACGGCGATTCGGAGTTCTTTACAAGTTAAAAAATGATGAATTCTGAGGCCTCCGTCCGCTTTTTCGTTCTGCCGGGTCTCATACAAAGACACAAAGAAAGAGAAGAAAAAAAAAGTGCACACTCGGTTTTCCGGCAGTAAATGAAGCAATACCGCAAAAAAAATCCCCTGTCCGGCTTCACGCCGAACAAGGGATGGTTCACATGCTTGTTCCTCGATGCTCGATGCCGGTCACTGGATGTTAACGTTTATACTAATACCCAGTACCCAACACCTAACACCTGATCTTACTTCATCAGCACTCCCGATACAAGACAACGGGACTGCCTATGCATAAAAACTATTTCGTCAGCAGCATCTTTCGCACTTCATTGCGAGAGGCGGAGCGGAGTGAATAGAAGTATGTTCCGCTGGAAAGATCCGCTCCGTTGAAGCTGAGCGTATAGAGCTGGTCCGCATTCGCGGCATCGTTGAACAAGACCGCAACGGACTGTCCCAAAGCGTTGTAGACAGTGACGTTCACGTGTTCTGCATTCTTCACGGCAAAGGTGATGGTCGTGTTCGGGTTGAACGGATTCGGATAGTTCTGACTCAATTGATAATCCGCCGCCGTCAGTCCGACCACCGCTTCAACTTCGCCGCTGTATTCGAATCGTCCGTCGCGGTCCATCTGCTTCAGCCGGTACGTGTATCGTCCGGACTTCACTCCCCTGTCGCTGAACGAATATTCCTTCGGCGCGTTGGAGTTCCCGTTTCCTTCCACAAATCCGATCGAGTACCATTCATCCGCTGACTTCCGTTCGATCTCAAATCCGCGATTGTTCACTTCGGTCGCCGTTCTCCATGCAAGTTCCACTCCGCGTGCTGATGCCGCTGCGGTGAAGGAGACGAGTTCCACCGGAAGATTTGCACCGTCGATGGACAGGTCATCGATCGCAAGGCCGTCATCGCTTCCGGTAACGTTCACATCGGTCCATCGTATCCAGAATGTTCCGCTGACGGGGATGGAAAGTCCGGTGATGGTCGCGGTGACCGTCGTTTGATTTGCCGCGTTCTCGCCGTCGAGACTGACTGCGGATGCGGTCGTGCTGATGCTGCGCAGATACAACGCCGGATATTTCGTCCACGTTCCGGTGGTCAGGCTCGAGGCATCCGTGCTCAATTCGAACAACAGCGTATCGGAAGCACCGGATCCTCCGCGTCTCCACTGTTTCCCTTTATAGGTGATCGGAAGCTGCGAGATGACAAATCCTGCATTGTTCACAAATCCTGCACCGAATGTTGAAAGCAGACTTCCTGATGCAAGCGACCCGAGGGAACGTTCCGTTGCACTTGTGGCACCGTAACTGTAGGTATTGCCCGATGTCGCAATGCCGTTATCCAGACCGTAGGTGGCATTGGCATTCGTGCCGGATTCATTGAAGGTCCATCCCGCCGGCACAACGCTTCCGGTCGTTCCGGTGGATGCGAGTGTATTGAAATTCTGTGTATATCCATCGGTGGTAAGTGCGATCGGATCGAGCGAGTTCGTGGTCGCATTACCGGTACCGCCGGTTGTCATATAATTGCTGGTGTTCCCTGTTCCGTTGAATTCAAAGATTTGAAAATAATATGTGGTGCCTGATACAAGTCCTGTCACTGTCACCGTTGCACCGCTTCCCTGATAGACAAGACGGTTGCTGGCATTCCCGCCCGGATTCACAGCCGAAGGAAGATCGGCACTGGCTCCGCTGTACGTGACCGAATCGACCGGGACAAAATCCGGTGCACTCAATGAGCGTACAATGAGCAGGCGGTTCGCGCCGTTACCGCCGGAGAAATTCACAACGATAGTAGTTCCCGTCTTCGTCCCGAACGTAATGGAAGATGCAACGGTCGGCTCTGTTTCAACCGCTGCTCCTTTGATGCTGACAGTCTGTGTTGTTGTTCCGTGCGATGCAATGGAGATACTACCGCTGTCCGAACCGTGCGCTGTTGTCGGTTTGTACCGAACGTAGATGGTGGTAGTGCCGACAGAGCCGGAGGACTGAGTGAGCGTGATCGGATTCTCTGCGGCAAACGAGCCTCCGGTGGTCTTCGATATCTCAAAATTGGACGGAGGCGTCAGCGTGATATTCCCAGTCAGGTTCGAACCGGAAAGAGTGAAGCTCGTTTCCGCTGATGCGGTATTGAAGACCGTTGCACCGAAATTCTTCAGTGCTGGGCCCGTTACACTGTGTGTAACATTCTCCGCCGATGCAGTGATACTGAGGGTGGATGATGTCAACAGAGAAGCGCCGGTGAGTTCCGCTCCGGCAACGGTGACGCTCAAATTCGATACAGTCACATCAAAGTCTGTTCCGTCATATCCGAGCATTACATCGGCGTGAGTTGAATTAGTATACGAAACATCCGCAACAGTGGTCCCCGCCGGCGCATTGTTCAGCGTAAAATTAGAGGTGGAAAGAGTATTGTCTGCAAATGTTTCGTTGGACAACGTAACGGTGATGATGGACGTGTTCAGATTGGATTCCGTCAATGCTGGGGATGCAGAGATCGCAACAGTCGGCGCTGAAGGGGAGATACCTGTACCATTCACGGCAATATTATAGGTGGTTACACCGGCTGATGAAACAGTGATGTTGTCCGCAAAAGATGTTACCGAAGCGGGCGAGAAATGCGCATAGATCGTCTGCTGTGATACGGTACCTCCGGAAGGTACAAGTTTCACCGTTGAACCGAAGCCCGAGCCGCTCGTTGATGAGACCTGGAATCCTGTCGGAGCGGTGATAAAGATGGTGTCGGTCAAATTCGTCCCGGACACTTTGAACGTATGTTCCGCCGAAGCACTGCCGGAAGCGATGCTGCCGAATGCACCATTGAATGAAGTAGTATCGACGGTGACGATCGGCGAAGGATTCGCAGCGGTGAATGCAACATCATCCCATCCCAAATTATCTGAACTGCTGCCGCCGGCATGAATGAAGCGGATGAAGATATAATTTCCATTGGGGATGGAAACAGAGCTGACCGTCTGGGTCAATGTCGTTCCGGTGCTGATGCTCGCTGTTGCATCGTTGAAGGTGAGCGATGATAAGGAATTTGCCAAAGCACCCTGCGCCGGATTTGTCGATGTGGCAGCAGTGCTCCATGAAACGGTAACCGTGGGAGATGCTGAACCTGATTTCCACATTTTTGCTAAAAATGAGATGGTGAAACTTGAGATAGTGCTGCCGGTGTTGTTTTGAAGGAGCCATGTTCCGTTTGCAGCAGAAGCAGTACCAGACCCAAGAAATGACATATTAGCATTTCCATACCATCCTCCACTCGTTCCGGTTGTTTGTGTTGTCCCTCTCCATGTTGTACCGCCGGTTCCTGTTCCCTGCACCGTCCAGTTCGCCGGCGAGGCCGATCCGGTAAAACCGGTGAATGTTTCCGTGACTGCAGTGAACCCTGTTATCGTCTGCTGTCCAAAGACACTTGCTGTTGCCACCATCAGCACCAATCCATATCTCAACATCTTCATCCGTAGATCCTTTCCGATCGTTTGTTCGTTCTGTTAGAAATAAAAAATAAAAAAGGCGCGCAGCACGGAGCGGCACGCCTCAGCGTCTGTTCACACAATAATATTCATTGAATAGAGTTTCTGTTCACGTAGTGCATGCTGGAACTGCAGTTCATGCTGCTGAAGTACAGATCTTCCCTGTTCCGCCGTGCAGAGCTGCAGTTTCACCTGCACTGCTTCCTCGTCCCGGTGTATCATCGGTTGATGGACTGCACAAGCCGGTACGGCATTGTAGTGGACGGTGACCGGTTGCGTGGAGCGTGGTTTGAAAGTTCGGGTCAGAATGGAGATTTCCTGCTGACGGTCTCCGGGTTCCGTTTCCGCTTCGGGATGCTGCTGAAGCGAATATTCACCGGCAAACACGACTTCATCTCCGCATCGGCGGTCGAAGGATCGGGTATCCGCCGCAAACATGCTGAGGGCCCACACGCTCATGAGAATGAGCATAACGGCGCGGGCACGGACATAGAATAGTGAAAAAAGTAAGGTCAAAAAGGAATCCGATGACTGTTTGTTAGGCAATAATGATAATCTACACGATTCGATGAAGCCATACAAGTTAAAAAATTATCATCATTCAGCCACAGAAAAACGGTCCTGTCCGCGCATTATTTCACCAGCAGCATCTTCCGGATGCTGACCTCACCCCTCGATCGGAGCACCGCAAAATACGTCCCGCCGGCAAGGGCGGAACCGTCGAATCGTGCTCTATAATAGAGTCCCTTTTCATGATATCCTTCCGCCAATGCCGCGATGCGGCGCCCGAGCATGTCGTACACCGTCAGCGTTGCACTGCCTGAGACCTGAACCGTAAAACCGATACTCGTTGAGGGATTGAAAGGATTCGGGAAATTCTGCTCCAACGTGAATGTTTCTGGAACGTTGGTCCGTTCGGCAACGGTCATCAGGTTGGCAACGGGAACATACGTCACCATAAAGATCCCGTCCGTCCCCGCAGGGAGAGTCAATGTCAGTCCTGTGGAATCGAAATTCCCGTACGCCGCTCCATTCCGCAGCACGGAAGCGATCTTCAGTGCGCCGTCTGGCAATCCGACAGGACGCATACGGATGGTGCGCGGTATGTTGAGTGCATCATATTTATAATAGAGTGATGCCGGTTCTTTTTTGGTCAGGAGTTTTCCATACAGATAAGTATAATATCCTGTCTCAATGGAATGGTAACCGGCTTTCCCCGTTCCCCCTTTCATCGTTCCCCATGAAGGAATGAGCGACCCGTTCTTGGCAATATCCGCATACACATCACCGTACACATGGTCCACAAAATACTTCATAAAGAAGTCAATGGAACCGTCCGCCATCTTCAGATACTCATCCTTCCCCGTCAGCTGATGCAGCATAAGTCCCGCCGTCACCGCCTGCTCCATCTGCCACCACGCTTTTGCCGTGTCCGTAATACCGTACATCATCATCGCGCCGGTGATGCGGTTGTAATCTTTGTACGGTCCGCCGTTCTGATGGTCGTATCCTTTGGCGAGAACGCTTTGCGCAAGTTTCTCCGCCGTGGTAAGATAGACAGGATTCTTTTCGATCTGATAGATGCGTCCCAGACACCACGCTGTTTTCAGCACATGTCCCATAATGGTCCGTTGTTCATCGCTCGTGCTGCTTTTCATCTGCCATGAGGAATTGTAGACTTCGGCGAAACCGATCTTCTGCAGCGATACGTTCGATGCGAGACGGTAGATCATATTATCCGCCAGCTCCAACAGTCTCACTTTGTATTTTGCCTGACCTGTCATTAGATAGAGATGGAGCACATGGGTCGTCACCGCATCCACGGTGGAGTTGAATGTCTTATCCGTCGGCGAAGCGCCGCTGGCGGAGACATAATCGTAATATCCGAAGTTCGTAAAGTCCTTGTCCCACAATTTCGCTTCGTTGTAATCAACCCCTTTCATCAGCCAGCTCCAGTCCGTCGTATCGCCCGTCGCCTCGTACGATGCGGCGATTCCGAGCACCGCGTAATGCTGATAGAACGCGGTCTTCGTCCCGTTCGGACTCGTCGCCGTGCCGGTGTTGTTGATGTCGTTGTACCACCCGCCGTATGTCTTGTCCCACGCATATTTATACATGA
>JBMOHT010000165.1:0-8457 GCA_049317705.1 Bacteroidota bacterium
CGGACATACATTTATTCTTCGTGCTCTTCGTGTCTTAGTGTTTTGCTTTTATAACCTCCTCATCCTTACCAATCCGTTCTTTCCGTGTCATCTGTGTGCTATTGCTAAGCTCTTCTTTGTGTCCTTAGTGCCATTGTGTTTTCTCTTGTTCTTTCCCTCATCCGTGCTGATCCATTTTTTCCGCGTCATCTGTGTGCCATTGCTAAGCTCTTCTTTGTGTTCTTTGTGTCCTTGGTGCCTTTGTGTTTGCTCTTATTCTTTCCCTCATCCGTGCCGATCCATTTTTTTCGCGTCATCTGTGTGCCATTGCTAAGCTCTTCTTTGTGTTCTTTGTGTCCTTTGTGCCTTTGTGTTTGCTCTTATTCTTTCCCTCATCCGTGCTGATCCATTTTTTCTGCGTCATCTGTGTGCCATTGCTAAGTTCTTCTTTGTGTTCTTTGTGTCCTTGGTGCCTTTGTGTTTGCTCTTATTCTTTCCCTTATCCGTGCCGATCCGCCGGATCCGTCTGATCCGTGTTCTATTTCCCTGCCCCGTTTGAATTTTTTACCAAACGTAAATTGTAGAATCTTCAATATTCTCACAAGACAAACGACTCCGATATACCAAATTTTAGGCGTAAAATAGGTGATTTTTCATGCTCAATAATGGTACGTCCATTGCCCTAAGAAGGGAAATCGCAACAACACTTCTTCAGGGGAAATATGAAAACAACAGTTTACACCATCATCGCCATCGCTATCTTCAGTCTTCTCGTCAACTCGTCCGTCCTCGCACAGACCGCAACGTATAACGATGTAGCCATCATCATCAATTCCAACAGTGCCGCATCGGAAGAGATCGGAATGTATTTTGCAGGAAAGCGCTCCATCCACAATGAGAATATCATCCGCATCTCCGCACCGGTCACCGAAGAGATCGACAGCGTACAGTTCGAACAGCTCCGTGCGCAGGTTGAATCGTATCTGGTAACGAATGGTCTTGTGAACAGCATCAATTATCTGGTCACCACAAAAGGCGTTCCCCTGAAAGTAAAACGGTTCGACGTTCTTCGATGCTCATCGGTCGAAAGTGAACTCTCGTTGATCCTCGGCAGCTATTCTTCCTCTATCGGAAATAACGGACGTGTTACGTCTCCGTATTACCGTCAGCGGAATAATTTTACCCGCCAGCAGTACGGAATCTACCTCGTCGCCCGGCTGGACGGTTACACGGTTGCCGATGTGAAAAGTCTCATCGACCGCGCGGATGTGATCGACACACATCTTCCCGAAAGCGGTAAGTTCGTATTCGATATGGACCCGTCATGGAATTCCGCGGCTCCGTACCTGAATACACGTATGAAGACAGCGAACGATACGCTTATCAAACGCTCCATGAGTGTGACCCTCGATCAGACTTCCACGTATCTTGTGAATCAACAGCAGGTGAACGGGTACGTCGGCTGGGGTACAAATGACAAGTATTCCTCTTATCACGGTCTATTGAATTTCACATGGAATCCCGGCGCGATTGCAGAAACGTACGTTTCCACCTCCGGACGTACGTTCTCTGCGCCGGCGGTCTACGGACAATCCTTGATCGCAGACATCATTTCCGAAGGTGTCACAGCGGCAAAAGGATATGTCTACGAGCCGTATTCAAGTGCAATGGCTGATGTTTCGATGCTGTTCGATCTCTATACGGACGGGTATACAGTTGCAGAGTCATACTATTCATCGTCACCGTTCCTTTCATGGATGGATGTCGTTGTCGGCGATCCGAAGTTCCGCCTCGTCGGTACACGCCTTCCCGCAGATGCAGTTTCTTCAGGCGATAACCAGAATGCAGATGCGTTGCCGGTGGAACTCACATCATTCTCCGCCCATGTGGTGAACGGTTCGGTAGAACTGTTGTGGAACACAGCGACAGAAATGAATAATCGCGGTTTTGAAGTGGAGCGGAAAGCAGCTGATAGTTGGAACAAGGTCGGATTTATTGAAGGGAACGGAACATCGAACTCGCCGAAATCATATTCGTTCATCGACAACAGTGTGAATGGAGGAACATATTCCTACCGTTTGAAACAGATCGACCGTAACGGGAGTTTCACTTACAGCACTATCGTTTCCGTCAATGCACCGGTGCGCGAACAGTCCTTCGCACTCGGTCAGAACTATCCGAATCCGTTCAATCCTTCCACGACGATCAACTTTGCCGTGAAACAGGCAGAACAGACGACCATCAAAGTATATTCCATCACCGGTCAGGAAGTTGCGACATTGTTCAACGATGTTGCGCAGCCGGGACAGGTCTACAATATGAAGTTCGACGGAAAGAATCTTTCCAGCGGAACATATATCTATACACTTCGTTCTGCTAGCCGTAACGAGGTCCGAAAGATGCAATTGATGAAATAAGAGCAGCAATTAGGCGCAGTTCTAAGGTCTTGGTCCATGGTGATTCACCAAAGCAACGTTTCCTTGTTCGGCCGTCGGCAGAACAAGGAATTTTTTTGAACCGCCGGCAGCGGCGACGAATTGCATTTATCGCAACGGTTCATTACTATAACAACATCGGAGCAATGAAAACATCGTGAAACGATTTCTCTCACAATCCCGCTGGACAGCCGCAATTCTTATCCTCTGTGTGGAGGCACTCCTCTCATTTGTCAGCTATCAGATGGGTCCGAATGTCTCTTTTGCGCTGTTCCATGTTCTTCTTGTAGCATTTGCCGGCTGGTATATCTCCGGAGGGGCCGGAAAACTCGTTGCGGCCGTAGCCATTGCGCTGTGGTTCACCAATGTCTATTTCTGGTCCCACGGATGGCAGCAGTTCCATTGGAATATTGTGTTGTGGTCCATTTTTGAGAGGACCGGTATCTATTCACTGATGCTGTGGATCATCGGTTATGCGAGACTGCAGTACATCAAGAACCTGAAACATGCCGAAGAACAGTATACCCGCATCATTGAAACAGCGATGGAAGGGATCGTGGAGATCGATCATCAGCAGTCCATCATTTCCGTGAACGAATCCACAGCACATATCCTCGGATATACTTCCAAAGAACTTGTCGGGAAGGAGATCTCGGCCCTCGTTCAGGATCCTCCAAGTCTTCTTTCAATGAAAGAACTTCTCTTCCGCCGTTCATCATTCATTCAAAACAACGAGATCAAATACACGAAGAAGGACGGGAGCAGTGTCTGGGCTTTGACGGCTGCAAAAACGTTCGAGACCGCTCAGATGGAACAGAGAACGATCCTGATGCTGATGGACATCACTGAACGCAAACAGGCGGAGCGGAATCTTCAGCAGCGGTACGAGGAGATCTCGGCAACACACCGGCTCTGGTCCACACTCGCGCAGTCGCTGCAGCTGGAGGACCGTCTTCAATTCGCGCTCGATGCGGTGCTGAATATCACCCACTTCGATGCGGGCTGTATCTATCTCGGCGAGAACGGATCGAACGAACTCATCCTGCGGCGTCACCGCGGATTCTCTCCGGAGTTCATCAGGGATGTTTCTGTGTGGTCGCTCGGCGACGGGGTCACCGGTATGGTGGCGCAGAATGGGACAGCAACGTTCCTCTCCGATGCTTCGGAGGATACGATGTTCACCACCACGGCGGGAGCACAGGAGAAGATCAAAGGTTTTGCAAGTATCCCGCTCTTTGCCAAAGAGACGGTGGTGGGCGTATTGAATCTTGCGATGCACAGGGAACATCATTTTTCGGAGGACCAGCAGCAGCAGCTTCAGACCCTCGGCAAGCAGATCGGCGTTTCATTGGAGAATGCGCGGCTGTATGAGAATCTCTTCAACCGTGAAGAGGAAGTGAAGAATCTCACGCAGGATATAATTCAGCTGCAGGAAGGCGAGCGGCGGAGATTTGCGCGTGAACTGCACGACGGATTGAGTCAGATGCTCACATCGATAAAGCTTAGCGCCGAACTCACATTCAAGAATCTCTCGGTGTCGGATGCGGTCCGCCGTTCCATTGAACAGATCATTCTCATGTCCGAAGAGGCACAGCTCGAAGCGAAACGGATCGCCTATGATCTTTCACCGCCGGTGCTGGAGGATTTCGGACTTGTTGCGGGAGTGCGTTTGCTAGCCCAGAACTTCGAACGGCGTACGTCCATCGCGATCGAGCTGGACCTTCCTCCGTCAAATATCCGGTTCGATACAGCGATCGAATCGAACGTGTACCGCATTGTACAAGAAGCGGTCGGCAACGTTGTGAAATATGCCGCGGCCTCCACCGTCTCGATACAGTTGTTCGTCCGCGGCGGTATGCTAGCCGTCTCCATCATCGACAACGGAAAAGGATTCGACCCGTCCCTCGTATCGACTGAACGGGGGAGCGGACTTGGATTCAAGAGCATGAAAGAACGGGCACTCATCCTTAACGGAACCATTCAGATCGATTCAACACCCGGCAGGGGAACCGAGATCTTCCTCGAGATCCCGCTGCAGCAGCTGAACAGGAACAATACCAGGAGCGGAACATTACGACTTCAGAAAAATCTATAAAGATCCTCATCGCCGATGATCACCATATGGTCCGGGCGGGTATCGCAGCCCTGCTTGCCATCCATCCCGATTTCTCCGTTGTGGGAGAAGCCTCCAACGGACTGGAAGCGGTCTCAAAAGCGCGCGATACGCATCCCGATCTCGTCATTCTCGACATCAATATGCCGCAGATGAACGGCATCGAGGCAACCAACCAGCTTACGCATTCCAAAACTCCGGTGAAAGCATTGATCCTCTCGCAATTCGAAGAGGAGGAGTATATCCGCCGCGTTGTGCAGGCCGGTGCCAGCGGCTATCTGCTGAAGAATTCCCTTTCGGATGAACTTCCGAGTGCCGTCCGCACCATCGCGGGAGGCGGTACATATTTCACCAAAAAGATCTCCGATACCATGGTCTCATCGTTCATGAACGGTTCCTCATTTGGATCTCAGGATTCGGGGACCAAGCTGACACCGCGCGAACGGGAGATCCTGCAGCTGATCGCCGAAGGGCATTCGAACCAAAAGACCGCCGATATCCTCTGTATCAGCGTCAGGACGGTGGAATTTCACCGCGCCAATCTTATGGAAAAGATCGGTGTCCATGATGTTCCCGGACTTGTGAAATACGCCCTTCAGCAGCATTTCATCCACCTCAAACAGGAATAATAGCCTCGTACCTGTACTAGTACGTAATCACGCAATCCCCACAATTGATAGAGCATCCGCTCATCAGTACTTTCTTCTATAATAGAAAGAGTGATCCCCGTTGACCTCTCGGTCATTTCTGCCTCTTTTCCCCTGATGTGAAATTCTTTTGAGGACTGCATGAAGCGTTCTATACTATTCTCATTGTTGTTGTTCATTTCTGCGTTCACATTCTCCACAGACTCAATTCTTACCGCACAGACCTGGGGGAGTTTCTCCACCGCCAATGGTCTCTCCGATAATCAGATCCGTTCCATGACAGTCGACTCCGCCGGAACGTTGTGGATCGGCACGCGGACAAAAGGGATCCAGTCATTCAACGGTACTTCATTCAGCGCGTATCCGCGCAACCTAAGTTTCGGAATCGTCAGCGGGAATGTGGATGAGATCACCGGACTCGGATACATCAACGGACGGATGTTCATCGGCACGAAGAGTTCAAGTTCCTCCGGAAAAGGTGGATTGTGGATCGACAACGGTTCATCAGTACAATTTATCGGTGACCTTGCCATCTTTCCGAGTGCAGGGGATATCACATCGTTCCACAAAGCGAAGGACGGAACGATCTACGCAGGAGCAGGAGCAGGGTTCTTTAAACGTGTAGCGGATAATAACTGGACACGCATCGGATACGGCTATGTGAAGAGTATCGCTGAGAAAGCGGACAGCACCATTCTTTATACGACGTTCGACAGTCTTTACACATACAAGAACGGTGTGCTGAAAGGGATCTTGAAAGGAACATTCCAGTCTGTTCTTCTGGATAAGAACGAGAATATCTATCTCAGCGATCTTTCAACCGTGAGACGATTCAACGGAACGAAATGGGATACTCTCATCAACGGAAGTTATTCCAAAGCAATGGCACTGGATAAGAACGGAAGGGTGTGGATCGCGAGCGCGGGAAATCTCGGCGGTTTCGGACTGAAAGTGTACGACGGGAACAATGTCACAACATACATCTCTCCTGGGACACCGCTGCTTAGTTCCGATATGACAACGTTGAAAGTTCTTCCGAATAACATGAAAGTGATGGGCCATTACAGTGCGGGGATGAATACGTTGATGGACTCAGCGTTCGTTGTGGCACTTTCCATTTCACCTTCCAAGGCGAATGTCCTTCTTGGGAAGTCCCTGCAGTTCACCGCGGCGGACGGTACGGCACCGTACACCTGGGGTGTCCGTCCGGTGAATGCGGGAACGATCGACGGCACAGGAAAATTCACCGCACAGAAAGCCGGAGCGGCGATTGTCTTTGCGGTGAGCAGCGGCAAGACCGATACGGCGAAAGCGTCCGTCACTGTTCAGGATACGCTGGTGATCCGCACGTATGCACCGCCGACATTCACCGTTACGAAAGGGAAATATCCAAGCAAGATCGGACTTAATTGGACGACGCCCGGTGAGTTCAAAGAAGGATTCGAGGACGGCATTCCACCGTTGTGGACCATTAAAACGGAAGGGGGAGTTGAGACGGGATTCATTGAATCGACATTCCTTCCGTTCGCAGGAACCAAGTGCATCAAATTCGACCTGTATTCACCCGGCAAACCGGTGAACGACTGGCTCATCTCTGCGAAGATCACTGTAACGCCGGAGAAGCCGAATCTGCGTATCTATTATAAGACGGCATTCGCGCTTGGTAATCCCTATTCCAGTTATATCAAACTCTCTACCACTACGCCGGATACCGCAGCATTCACAACGGTCTTAAAAGAATTCACGCCGGCCATCCTCGTCGACTCGCTGCTGAAATGGCGCAGTACGGTGATCAATCTTTCCTCCTATATGAATCAGGAGGTCTATCTCGCTTTCAATTGTAAAGCGGAAGATATCATTATCTACTTCGATGAGATGGAACTGATCGGTCAGCCCGGTCCGACAAGCATTGCCAATGCCGTAAAGAGTTTCAAACTGTACAGAGGTGCCTCATCCGGTGATCTGAAAAATTCCGGTACCGTCATCGGTTCGCCGTTGAAGGGGACGACCTCATTCATCGATTCTCTGGTGACGCCGTTCACCAATTACTATTATGCTGTCAGCGCCGTTTTCGATTCTTTGGGTGTGGATAAAGAATCGGCACTGTCGCCGGCCGTCTTGGGAATTGCATATTCCCAAAGCGATTCACTGGTCTTCTCTTCATCGAACGGAGCAGCACCCGTGGTGGACGGAATGATCAATGCGGGTGAGTATACGGGAGCATTGAAGGTCCCGATGACGAAGAGCGGTTATTATGGTGACCTCTATCTCAAGACTGTCGGCAGGAAGCTTTACGCGGCGGTCGACTGTTTTGAGGATCCTACCGCTAGCACCGGCGATTTTATGCTGTTCGCGTTCGATGCCAACCGTGATTTTCTATACAGTGAAGGGACGGAAGGATATTTCAGCATCGGTCACACAGGAACAACGATCCAGGTAGCATTCTTTCCGTGGGGTTCGCTCGGATTCGGCGGCGGAATTCTCAATCCTACCGGAGTGAAAGGAGCGATGGGGGACAGCAAAGGTAATCTGCAGTTTGAGATGGCCATCGATATGGACTCATCATTTTTAAAGATCACACCGCCTCAGAGGATCGGCGCATTTGTGAGCATCTACGATCCGTCGCTGAAGATCTCTCCGTCGTGGCTGGAACGCGCGCCGGCCGGGGAATATTCCATTCTGTCATTCGGCTCCATGACCTTCACGAATTCGCTCGGAGTGCATGACCGCAGTTCAGTCATTACCGAGTATGGACTGTCGCAGAATTATCCGAATCCGTTCAATCCCGTGACGACCATTCAATATCAAGTCCCCTCCGCCGGTCCGGTCACACTCAAGGTCTATGATGTGCTCGGTAAGGAAGTCGCTGCGCTGGTGAATGAACAGAAGAATGCCGGCTCATATGCTGTCCGCTTCAATGGAGCAGAACTCTCGAGCGGAGTGTACTACTATACGATACAAGCCGGAACATTCACCGAAACAAAGAAGCTGATGCTGTTAAAATAGTTCGTCATTCATCGTTTGAGAAAAGGGGACCCATGGTCAAATTGATAAAGATCGTATCGGCAATATTGATCGCTGCGTCAATAGTTTCCGCACAGGTAACAACGTATACATTCTCACAGAGCAGCGGCACGTATACCGAGATCAGCGGGGGAACAGTGGTCGCGAGCGGGAGCAGCATCGACGAAGCAAATTATTCAGCACAGGCGATCGGTTTCACGTTCAACTTTAACGGGACGAATTATACAACGCTCGGCGTCAATTCCAACGGTGCCGTATT
>JBMOHT010000166.1:0-8414 GCA_049317705.1 Bacteroidota bacterium
GACGAATCATTCTCCGACATCTCCGAACTGGCGCTGCAGTGCAAGTTCACGGACTGCTCTCACGCTCATGAACCCGGATGCGCCGTGCAAGCCGCGATCGAGGACGGATCACTGGAGCAGGGACGCTACGAGAATTTTTTGAAACTAAAACGGGAAGCGGATTATATCGCATCGAAGAGCGATATCACCAAGCAGCAGGAACGCAAGGCAAAAGAGAAGAAAATGGGGAAAGTGATCAAGCAGATCCTGAAGAATAATAAAAAACGGTAGATATCAAGTTTCTCTTTTTCCCGCCTTGACAAGGCGGATGAGTTGAACATCACGTCACCGATACCACTCATCAATGAACAAGACCAAGATCCCCCGCAATATCCTCATCCTCGGTATCGTGAGTCTTCTCACCGACGCCGCCACGGAAATGATCTATCCGTTCCTGCCGCTCTTCATAGCCACGCTCGGCTCCGGTGCCGTCCTTCTCGGCATCATCGAAGGGATCGCGGAAACGACCGCATCATTGCTGAAGCTGGTGAGCGGAATCATTTCAGACAAGATCGGAAAACGGAAAGCACTCGTGGTCGTCGGATATACGATCTCAACGTTTGCCCGTCCGCTCATCGGCGTTGTCGCCGACGCATGGCAGATCGCCCTCATCCGCACGATGGACCGCGTTGGAAAAGGGATCCGCACGTCGCCTCGCGACGCACTCATCGCTTCATCGGTCACACCAGAGAGCCGCGGCAGAGCATTCGGATTCCATCGGGCGATGGACCATTCCGGAGCAGTGCTCGGTCCGCTGCTTGGTATCGGTACTATTGCACTGTTGATACTTGTGTTCGGTCAGCATGATCTGAGTACAATTTTGCGGACGACATTCCTGTTCGCGATCATTCCCGGAGCGCTCGCCGTCCTCACATTGATGCTGTTCGTGAAAGAGAATGCCGTTGGACATCCGGGGAGACCGGCGTTTTCGTTTTCGTTGAGATCATTCGACGCACAATTCAAGCGGTATCTTTTTACGGTCGCGTTCTTTACGCTCGGCAATTCTTCCGACGCGTTCATGCTCTTCCGTCTTCAGGAAACACTTCAGAACAGTACGGTACTTCATTCGTTCATCAGCTCGGTTCCACTTTTCGCTGCGATCCTTGACAGATTTGCCGAATCCCAAACGCAGATACAGATCTCCAATATTCTGTTCCTTCCGATCATTTGGTCGTTCTTTCAAGTGATCAAAGCGTTGCTCTCAACTCCATTGGGAGGATTGTCGGATCGGATCGGGAGGAAAATGTCGATCAATATCGGCTGGGGAATTTATGCGGCAGTCTACGCGGGATTTGCATCGCTGGAATTCTTATCAGCAACATGGCAGATCGCAGGTTCGTTCGGACTGTTCACGGTCTATGCCGTCTATTATGCGTTCACCGAAGGGGCTGAAAAGGCACTGGTTGCGGATATTGTTCCTGATGAGTTAAGGGGAAGTGCGTACGGTCTGTTCAATTTTGCGGTCGGAATAGTGGCGCTGCCGGCGAGCATTATCTTCGGTATTATCTACAGCAAATTCGGCGGTGCGGCGGCATTTGGAATGGGAGCAGTCATCTCTCTTGTATCAATGATATTTCTATCGGTGGGATTAAAAGAGCGGCGGTAAATATTCAACGGGTAAAACGAAGAGTGCGATCTGTTATACTGCTGATCGAGGTCCTACCGGCGTGATTGTGAATAGACAACGGTCACATCATCTACTTCCATCGGTACAGGAACTCTTTTCTTTTTAGATGCCGCACGATATTCTTCCTGGAACCAGAATTCATCAAGATCATTCACCGCAACGACACTCCACAGCCATGCCTCTTCGGCCGGATGACATTCTTCATGATCGGAGAATGCGATCACCAGACCATCCTTGATGAATTTTTTTGCCAGCTCTTTGGATGGGAAAAGGGGCGGAGCATCCTCAATAAATTTGTTCTCCAAAATGTCGCGAATGGCATTATCGCAGAATTCTTTCTCGAATCCGAGCGACTTGCCGATGCGCTGCATCAGCGCATGTTCGATCTCCGAAACTGTTCGATCCTTCCGGACCAGCAGCAGTAACCCTTTGAAATAATTACTGCCGTCTACGATTGATATATCCACAGGATCTGTTCCTTCCCATCGTGTCCATAACGGACCGATGAAATCTCATGTTCGAGATCAAATTTTCTTGATGGCCTGGCGGAAATCGTCGATCAGATCGTCAATACCCTCCGCTCCGACAGAGACGCGGATCATACCGGGTGTTACTCCGTGCTGTTTCAATTCCGCATCGCTCATATTCACATGGGATGAATAGACGGGGATACTGACGAGTGTTTCCACTCCGCCGAGCGACATCGCATTCACAGCGACATTCAGCGAATCACACACTTTCGCCGCTCCTTTCACTCCTCCCTTCACTTCTACTAGCACCATTGCCCCGAAACCGGACATTTGTCTCTTTGCGATCTTGTGCTGCGGATGCGACTTCAATCCAGGATAGAATACACGAAGCACGTTCGGGTTCCCTTCCAGTGCTTTCGCCAATTTCATAGCGTTTTCCGTCTGCCGCTGTACGCGCAATTCGAACGTTTTCAGACTTCGGGAGAGCAGGAACGCCGCGAACGGATCGGCACAACCGCCGAGGTATTTGGCGATCTGCCTCACCTGTTTTATATCGGCATTTTTTCCGATAACTGCACCTGCAAGAACGTCACTGTGTCCTCCGATATATTTAGTGGCACTCTCGGCGATCAGGTCAAATCCGATCTTGAATGGCATCTGATGGAGACACGATGCGAATGTATTATCGATCATCGTTACGATCTTCGAGCCGCATTTCTTTTCCGCTTTCTTCACTTCGGCGATCGCTTTATACAGGTCAACGATCCCGACGGTGGGATTCGTCGGCGATTCACAGAAGAAGAGTTTCGTTTTCTCCGTGGCGATCTTCGAAATATCACCGAGCGAATCGGCATTTACATATTTCACCGTTACATTGAACTGCGGCAGTACATCGCGGAAGAAGCGGTATGTTCCTCCATACAATGCGGGAGTACTGATGATCTCATCCCCGGCTTTCACGATGGAAAGGATCGCCGTGGAAATTGCCGCCATTCCGGAAGCAAAGAGCACAGATGCTTCCGCTTCGTTCATCTCCGCCAGTTTCTCTTCGACATCCTCCACCGAAGGATTATGATACCGAGAATAGACATACACCGTTGGGTCGCCCTGCGAATACCGGACCGCGTCGTTGGAATTTGCGAACCGGTACGTTGAGGTCTGATGGATGGGTGTTGCAACGGAACCTTGATAGGGATAGAGTTTCTTACCGTGGATGGCGCGTGTTGCGAGAGAGGTTTTTTTTGGTTTCATAGAAACAGGTTAAATTGAAAATCATTACCACAGAGTCACAAAGGCGCGGAGGTTAATATTTTTTTCTTTGTGTCTTCGTGCCTTTGTGGTTAAAAAAATGCTATCACTGATTCTCGTCCTCGTATTCGTTCTTGTATCCCTTCAATCCGTTCACGATGGCGGCGGCGATCTTCTTTTGTCCCGCAGGACTTCTCAGGAACCGCTCATCCTTCACATTGGAAAGATATCCCGTTTCTACAAGAACATTCGGCATGGAAGCACCGACCAACACATAGAATCCTGCCTGTTTCACCGGCTGTCGCTGGCCTTCCATCTGGGCGCTCATCGTTTCTTCGAGCATCTCGGCGAACCGTTCACTCGCTTTCACATACGAACTCTGCGCCATGGTGAGGATGATGAAATTCTCTTCTGTCAGTTCCTGATAGCGGTCCTCGTAATCCTTTTCGAGTTTCACCACATCGTTTTCCTTTTCAGCGATGCGGATGGCATCTTCCGTTTTACCGGGACGGAGCAGATAGATCTCGAATCCGTTCGCGGATGACGGTTTGCGCTCGGTGGAGTTGCAATGGATACTGATGAACAATTTTCCTTCATTCTCATTGGCGATCTGTCCGCGGCGGTACAATTCCACGAACCGGTCCGTCTTACGCGTGTAGACTACATTCACATCCGGCATCTCTTTTTTTATCATCTCGCCCAGTTTCAGTGCGATACCAAGAGTGATATCTTTCTCGCGTGTTCCGATGAGTCCGATCGCACCCGGATCATGTCCGCCGTGTCCCGGATCGATGACGACAACATCCAGCTTCCATTTTTTCTTCTGTTTTTCAATGCTCTTCACCACCTGTTGATGCGCACGTTCGGCCTGCTGACGGCGAATGGCGGAAGAATCGATCTTCGGTTCCTTTTTCTCTTCCGAAGGCGGAATGAGCGTCAAAATGATGTCATCCGTCAGCTGGTCCTGCACGATCTCCGATTGTGCGACCTTGCCGCGGATCTGCAATGAGAGCTGCAGTGCGGTCTCGGATTGGACCGGTTTCACCCGGCGGATGATGCCGGAGGCGAAGGTTGTATCGAACATCATTGTGTCGCATCGTGCACCGACGAGTGTCACATAGATCCACTCACCTGCCTGAAGCATCCTGCTGAACTCATTCACTTTGGCAGTAAGATGAATGCGGAACATCGTTCCATTCGATTTCTCTTCCAGTGAAAATCCGGAAATGACGGGGATCTTCGGTGTGGAATCGACGATAACCGCGGGCGCTTCTTCGACCGTGAGTGAAGCATCGGCAGATGCACACAGGAGTCCGATCAACTCATCGCTGCTCACAAGATACGATCCGGCAATGAACTTCACCGGTGCGGTCAACTGCTGAACACGCTGGCGTTTGGATTCGGTATTGGTGATGACGATGAAGTAATTCTCCGCGGTGAATTTTATCACGCTTGCCTGCGCCTTCACTTCGATCTTTTTCAGCGGAGCATTCTCATACACTTCCAGACCGATGAATGCGGCAGCATCCTTAACGGAAAGGAATCTTACACCATTCACCGATTGTGAACGGACATAACCGTTCTTCCCCGCGGCGGTCATACGGACCGAATCCGTCTGCGCCGACAGAAGAGAGATTCCGCTTACGGTGAAGAGAACGATGATATAGAGGAGTGTTCTTCGGGTCATCAACGGAAATTGGTAAATTGAAGCGGAAGCGGGAATTCGGTACCGCGCAATGTTGCGATGATGGTCTGCAGATCGTCCTTATCTTTTCCGCTCACACGGACCTGATCTTCCATGATGGAGGGCTGCACACGGATCTTCGTATCTTTGATGATCTGAACGAGCTTCTTTGCGTTCTCTTTATCGATGCCGACCTGCAGTGTGATCTTCTGACGGACCGTGCCGCCGGTCGCGGTCTCAACATTGCCGTATTTCAGCGTCTTGATGGCGATACCGCGCTTGATGAACTTGCTCTGCAGAATGTCCACGACCGCTTTCAAACGGAAATCATCCTCAGTATGGACGGTCACTTCCTTTTCCTTCTCGGCGAAGTCGATCGTTGTTTTGGAATCCTTAAAATCGTACCGGGTAGCGACCTCTTTCCGCGCCTGATTCAGGGCGTTGTCAACTTCCTGCATGTTCACTTCGGAGACGATGTCGAATGAATTTTGTTGTGCCATAGGTTTTTTCTGTAATGTACGACGATTTACGCTCTATTTCAAAATTTCGCCGGTCTCATTGCTCCAAAAAAGGAGGTCCAGTTCATCCACGCTGATGCCGACCTGCTGAGCGAATGCGGTGAATTTTTTCTCGATGGAGTAATAATGTTTCCTGGTCAGCGACGATGGAATGGAACGGATGACACCATACTGTTTCAAATTCTTCAGAATGTGACGGTCCAAGATCGTCAATCCGTTGTTTTTGCCGATATTGCGCAAAAAATGCGTCGCTTCTTTGTAGCTCAATCCCTTCACATTCTTCACGAACCATTCTCTTTTTTCAAACGCCGGAAGTTCTCCGATGGTCACTGACAGGATCTCAGGAAAATGTCCTTTCATTTCCCTAATCCACTCCGCTTTTGAATGATGGAAGCGAATGTAATGTTCTTTGTTGAAGAGGACCGGTTCGGGATCGACATCGTTGACCAGCAGCCCGAGCTGTTCGAATTCCTTCTGCGCCTTCCCGGCGTTCACTGCACTGGACTGCGGTGTCATCAGGCAATAGACAAGTTCATAAAAATACTGTTGCTCCGGTACGGCGGCATACTCATTCAGCCGCTGACGTATTCGTTCTTTCCGTCCCTGATAACTCCTCTGCAGTTCGTCCACATGCTGATATTGTTTCATGATGCGATCGAGAACTTTCCGCGGCGGTGAGAGAGCAGTCCGTCGCTGAGCATTTTTTCCATCAACTGTGCAGTCCAAAGAATGTCCTGGCGATTACAATCTTCCCACAATTGCGCTGCGATCTCTTCCGCCGAGAATGCATGATGATGGAGCATCTTCAAAATTCTTCCGCGGTAGAGTCTGCGGGGAATTCCGCGCCACATCGGTTCTTTCTTTTCTTTCCGTTTTTCTTTCAGCAGGAATGCTTTTGAGAAAGCCGAGGCACAAATCGCTGAGACGGGACAATCACCGCATTTCGGATTCCGTGCAGTGCAGACCATTCCGCCGAGATCCATCAGCGCCTGATTCCATGTGAAGACATTTTTCTTCGGCAGGAACTGCTCTGCAATTCTCCATGCCTGATCATCGGTCACCTGTTCCGAAGCACTGCGCACCTTGGTCGTCCACCGCGTAAGGATCCGCCGGATGTTGACGTCGACAACGGGAACATTCTTCTCGAATGCGAAGCAAGCAACTGCATGCGCAGTATATCGTCCGATGCCGGGAAGGGACTGCAAAGATTCGGGATCATTCGGAAGTCGTGAACGATACTCTCCGGAAACGATCACGGCCAGCTGATGGAACCGTAGTGCTCGGCTGTTGTAGCCGAGTCCTGACCATTCGCGAAGGACATCCGCGGATTGTGCTTTTGCCAGTGCTGAGAATGTGGGGAATTTCCTGAGCCAGTGTTTATAATATTCTGCAACGCGGCTGACCTGCGTCTGCTGGGACATGATCTCGGAAAGAAGAATGCGGTACGGATCACGCGTGCGGCGCCATGCGAACGTGCGTCCATGACGGGCGTACCAGCGGATGATGACGTTGTGGAATGATGATGCCGAATGGAGTGTGGCCACGCTGCGCGGTTATTCTTCCGTTTTGAGGACGAAGCCCTGACCGTAGACAGTGTGGATCAATTTTTTCGGGAAATCCTTATCGACAGATTTTCGGAGATAGTTGATGTAGACATCCACGAAATTGGTGCCGGCATCGAACTTGTGTCCCCATACTTCCTCTGCGATCTCTTTGCGGGAAACGACCTTGTCTTTTTTTCTGAGCAGATATTCGAGCAGTGCGAATTCTCGGGGAGAGAGTGTGATGTCGCTGCCGCTGCGGACGACCTTGCGTGAAACGAGATCCATTTCCAGATCACCGGCCGAGAGTTTCACGATCTCCTGAGCGGACGGAACACGCCGCATCAACGCGTCGATACGGGCGATCAGTTCTTTAATGTCGAACGGTTTTGCCAGATAATCATCCGCACCGAGCTTCAATCCCTTCACTTTATCTTCAACGGCATTCAATCCAGACAGGATCAATACGGGAGGATATGCTGATTTCTTCCGCATATCCTTCAGAACGTCGAATCCGGATTTTTTCGGGAGGGAAAGATCGAGAACGACCAGATCATACGAATTATCGTTGATACTTACTGTTGCATCTTCGCCGTTCACCGCGATATCCACGGAGAATTGACGCGACAGACGCTTCTCAACAAGCATTGCAATATCTTTATTATCTTCAACGACTAAGACGCGTTTCAGAGCTTGATCTTCTTTTTTATTCGTCATTGGAATGCCGGTTCAGTGTTGATTTGAAAGTTCGTGAATCCGTTCACTTCCGAAGGGATCGTGATCACTACGCCCTTCAGATCTGCTCAATCAACAGTATCAAACAAAATTGGGGGAGGTGTATCATTGAAACATTTTCAATAGCACTTCGCACTGCTTAAAACCGTCCATTTCAAAAATTCCATTTGAGTCCATTCAATTGGAAGAGTTTTGAGACAGATTAGTAAGTTTAGCCCATTTGAAAGTAAATCTTTTTGGCTTGGAAGTCAAATGATTGTACTCAATACCGCAAAATATATCCCCACACACAAGTAACTCCTTTCCGGACGGCCAGGCATCAAAAGAATGCCGCCACACCGTTCGCCACATATTTTTAGGAGCGTATGATGTTGAATCTTAATAAAAAAAACTCAGAGAGATATTATTATGCCGCCGAGAAGTTGAGCATGCTCCTGATGGCAGGTGAAAATGATCGTCTGTTTCTGTGAAGCAAATGAACGGATAATATTCGCCGCTTCAGTTTTTCGTTCGGAATCGAGATTGACGAACGGATCGTCAAAGAGGATGAAT
>JBMOHT010000167.1:0-8412 GCA_049317705.1 Bacteroidota bacterium
CTCAGACCATTTTTCGGAAGGACCACTTCCATGCGTGTGATATGATCATTCGAGATAAACAGCTGAAAGACCAAACTTGAGGTCTGGTCCGTGGAGAATGAACGCAGCGGTCTGTATTCTATGACGGGAAATTCCAGTTTCACAGAACGTATCGAGGCTAAATATATTTCGTTGGAAGCATTATCCGGAAGGAAGATCCTGTCCTGTGCTGATGTGTAGCCGTAAAAATAAACCGCCATTTCTCTTCCGAAGACAAATTGAAACTGTCCCAGCGGTGTGCTGATCTTCGATTGGATCGGGATGAGTCCGCCGTTCACTGCGCCGACCCCGGCTTTCGCCAGCAGCATCGGATCGATGATGCCGAGGACCGGTCCCAGCACCAGCAGATCACCCGGTATCAACCAGAAGGGTAACCGCAGCCGGCCGTAGAGCGCCGTCCTTCCCGGCACGGCAGAAAACAGTGAACCATATACGGCGAGTGTTGGATCATCAGTAATTTTCGCTCCGCTTGCGGCATCCTGACGCATGCCGAACGCGAGAAACGCCACACCGTCACCGGAATGATTCAGCACACCTTCCAAACCGATACCGATCCTTCCCGAGAATTCCATTGATGCGATGGAGGAGATCGTTTTTTGATCGACAGAAAATCCGCCTGATGCAGATCCGAACCGCATTGCTGCAGCGAAGCCGGCGAAGAGTCCGAGTTCCGAACGGAAGCGGGGCATCTCTCCAAGACCTTCCGCCAGACCGGGGACCGGAACGAGTTTCATTGTTTCAGTGATATCATCCTTAATATCGGATCCGTCGATGGTTTCCGGTAATGTGAACAGATTGCACGCATTCAGATCCGAACCTGACGTATCGGCAGATTGGACAGCAGCAGATACGTTCTCAGAGGCCTTTCCGGTCGCAGCATCGATCACATGTTCGAGACTTTTTTTGATGGCATATGCTGCGTTGATCCTGTCCTGCGGACGCATCCACGCGTCGCCGACAAGAACGATCTGTTCTCCGCCCCAAGTGTGTGTCGTGTATCCGAACTCATTATAATAGTCATGGGTTCCTTTTCTCAGCGATGCGCTGCCCCGTGTTCCGGTCTCATGGCCTGAGGAGAACATATCCTGAAGGAAGTGGATACCGAACGCTTCATCCGCCAGCATCGAAAGGATCAGCGATCTGCGTTTGACCGGATCAATTTCTTTTGACAATTGGTGAGCTTTCCGAATTGCAGATTGGTGATGCTGAATATAGATCGCGGTACTGTTGATCTCGGCTCCCTGCTGCAGTGATTCATGCAGATATTCATCCAGCGTGATGTTGATCCTTTTCCGGGAAAGAGGATAATGTGCCGCTCCGCTTGCTGCGCGTGTTGCATACGAAGGATCGGCACGCTGCAGCTGAATATCGGCATCCCGCATGGCGTTATCCCGTTCATCCCGCTTCTTGGATGTATTCAAAGATGTCTTCAATTCGGAGGTGATCTCTGCAACATTCATGATCCAATCCGATTCAAGAACGGTGGAGAGCATTTCATCGCTGGAGCAGGAATGATCTCCGGAGATGGAAGACCAGGATGCAAAATCGATCCCTTTCTTTGCATACGCGGAATCGATTGGGACGGTGAATTCCATCAGCCGCTGTTCGTGACCAACGCGGGCTTCATCCCATAAGCGGTTCAACGTTGTGAGCCGATCGTTGTCCAGCATACCGATCGCTTCGAGAAGGATATCGCGGTGTTCGGGATATACCCATCCGAGTAATGGAAGTGTTGTGCCCAGCAGGATAGCGAAAGATATTATCCCTCGTTTTATTATACTGCCGGAGTGGTTAATGCGGTGAAATGTAGTAGTCATGATTGAGGTTTCAGTATATTCTTTTTAAGAAATTATTGTAGGAAGATATCATAAGCTTTATGAATTAGCAAACCGCGAAAACACAGTGATCTTGGTCTTTTTAGTATTTTATTCTCTCACGGGTTTAATACCCCGACGCTAGCGTCGTCATTCCGGCGAAAGCCGGAATCCAGATCCTGGATGCCAGTCCCAAAGGGATCCCTTTGGGACGTACGCTGGCATGACAATACCTCGCTGCTTGCGGCGAGGTTCTTTATTCTCGCATATTGTGAAGAATGAAGTCTTGATGGTCTGATTCCAAATTGACCGCAGATGAGGGGACCTTTTCCGTTGATTTAGTTGGATGAGTATTGTACTTTTACTACGCGTAAAAGTAAATTCTAAGAGAAATAGAGCATCTCGTAAGATTCATGCAAATATTTACAGGAGAAGAACATGGGAAATCAACAGC
Organism: Bacteroidota bacterium; assembly: GCA_049317705.1. Classification (GTDB taxonomy): domain Bacteria; phylum Bacteroidota; class Ignavibacteria; order UBA10030; family UBA8401; genus UBA8401. Next base: position 2,308 of record JBMOHT010000167.1, read on the forward strand.
TTTTACTGATCCTTGCGGGTGCGATCATTGTTGCAATTGCCATATCGGTGGGAATTTCAATGACACGTGAATATTATGAAGATTCATCGGGTGATGCAGTACAACAGGCATTGGTGAGAGTTGTGAATGATGCAATGGTGTATTACGAGAAACCGAAATCGTTGGGTGGAGGTGGAAAATCCTTTAAGGGATATAAACTGCCCAAAAATAATATTGATGACGATCTAGCCCGCTATACAATCGGAAATCTTTCCAATGGTATCTTTGTGAGTGCGTTTGCAAAAGGGGGCGGCATTGGTGATCAAATGACGGTGGCATTCAAATATGATAACGGATTCCAAATCGATTGGGACGGATATGGTCTGTATTCAAAGTGGGATACACCTGATTTTGTTCCATATCCCTAGTAGCGTTGTTCCGGCATGTGTTAGAAGTATCCACAATAGCATACTTTCCGTTGACAGTGTCTGAATCTATTTGTCATGCGTGATATTGTCTACACCGATATCGCGTATTTTTTTTAAAGTCCCTTTCCTTCTCCCACCGATTCTGCAAATCATATATCATTCTATGAAAATATTCGCCGCTGTTATCATAACCGTCCTGCTGGTATCTGCCAATACTCATTCACAACCACTTCCTTCCTCATCGCTTCTGACCGAACTCCGGTCCGCTACCATCAGCGGTGTGATCGATATCAGTGGTGCTGTGGTTCTGAACAATGGAAAATGGTCGGGGAAACCATATGTCAAGGGTGGAGCAGAGCGGCCGAGTGTTCATCTTGTTGAAGAAATGGTGTTGTCCGGCGACGTGAATGGTGATGGAGCCAAGGATGTTGTTGCATTCCTTGCATCATCGACAGGTGGAAGTGCAACCCAAATAAATTTTGCATTGTTCCTGCGAACAGGATCAGTGCTGACGAATAAAGCCACTGTATGGTTAGGTGACCGTGTGCAGATCCGAAGTGCAGCGATCGACAGTGCCGGCGTGATAGGATTGACGCTCGTGAGAATAGGAGAGGGTGATGCAATGTGCTGTCCCGGGGAAGTTGTGATGCGCCGGTGGAGCTGGAAGAATGGTTCGCTCGAAGAACTCCCCGAACTGCCGTTAGGTAGATTCTCCACTGCCTCACTTGAAGGAACGGTGTGGAAGCTGGAGTCGTGGAAACAGGGGGAATTGGTTGACACCAATACAGCAGTGACACTTACATTCGATCATGATAAAGTGAATGGTCGCTCCGCATGCAACCAGTATTTCGCGAAGTGTGAGAACGGCAGCAGTCCCGGAGAGATCCTGATCAGTGCCGGCGGTTCGACGAAGATGATGTGTCCGCCGGAGATGATGAAGACCGAGGATCGGTATCTGCGGCTTCTCTCACAGGTGAAGAAGTTCAGTTTTTCATTCGGAAGGGTAAAGTTGGACTATGTAGAAAATAATAGTCCGCGTTCCCTAATATTCGTCCCAAATTCTGTTAATTATTGACGCTAATTTTATATTGGCGATTATTAGAAAAAAGCTTATTATTGGAATGAAATTGAGATAACACTAAAATAAATTTTCGGGAGAGGATCCATGGGACAACAACAATTGTTACTGTTAATTTTAGGTGTGATCATTGTTGCGATCGCTGTCAGCGTAGGAATTTCTATGGCAAGAGATTACTATGATGAATCGATAGGAGATGAGATACGGCAGGAACTGTTGTTGGAAGCTCAGAATGCACGGACATTCGCTTCAAAACCAAAGACGTTGGGTGGCGGAGGGGGAGCGTTTACCGGTTACACATTGCCTTCAAGCATGATAAAGAATGAAGAAATCAAATACAGAACGACTGTAACTCCTCACATGCTTTTGATCATTGGACAAACCCAAAATGTCGGTGTTTCGATAATACTTTCGAATCTCGGCGGTAAATTCATGCTCGGGTGGGGCGGTCAAGGAGTATATCAAAGCAGTACGAAAACGGCCGCCCCATTCTAACGCTTAACAGTTCTTATAGTAATAATAACTAATCGAGTAAATGCAAAGTAATATTCGTTGTCTGATTCAGGAATAATAAAAACAACTCTTCAGAAAAGCCGAATAAGCATTCGGCTTTTTTTATTGACAGCCGTGATAGACAATGTGGATAAAAAATGTTCCCAATGTATCCATCACGATTCAGCACCAGCGAAATACATTAACAGTCTTAAAACGACCCTTCAGTGTGGTTGTTAGTTCTACATTGAAAGGAAAACCTTTTCTCCTATGAACGAATTTCTCTATAATCTGAACAGTATCTATATTTCTGCCGGGCTCCTTGTATCGCTGTTGATGTTCATGGAATTTGGTTATCGTCTGGGAAAAAGGAATATCGCGCGAACTAAAGGGACCGTGAATGCGCAGATCATCCGGATCGAATCATCCATGCTCGGAATGGTGGCATTGCTGATCGGGTTCACATTCTCGCTTTCCTTGCAGCGTCATGAGGTGAGAACGCAGGACGTTGTTTCGGAAGCGAATGCGATCGGAACAGCGTTTTTGCGGGCAGAACTGCTGCCCGTCCAATATCGGGACAGCGTTCAACTGCTGATCCGCGAATATGTCGATCTTCGGCTGCAGGATAGTCAGGTCTCCGTCTCACATGCGCAACAGCATCGGGAATTTGTCGAGAAGACGCATCGGTTAGGGGCGGATTTATGGCATCTGGCAAAACAAGCTGCTGCCATCGATGATAGTCCTGTGCGGACCGGTCTCTTCATCCAGTCCCTGAATGAGGTCTTGGACGGATTCGATCAATCGGAGGCGGAATTGAACATCCACGTTCCGGAGATGGTGATCTTTTTACTTCTCATGACGTTCATCATCACCGCAGCCATCTTCGGATACGCCTCAGGAACGGAAGGACACCGTCCGACCATCGCTGCAAATATATTTTTAGTGACGATCGTTCTATTGACATTCCTGATCATTGATCTGGACAGACCGCGCAGAGGATTGATCCAGGTCAGTCAGGAAAGCATGATCACTCTCCAAAGGTCGTTGTCCGGCGGGAATTGAATTTCTTTTTGGTGCACATTTAAAATACGAACGCTGCTGTTATCGATCTGTTCAGAAGGATGATAACAGCAGCGTTTTTTATTTATTCGCTCAGCGGAATATCAGTCAGCTTTTTTCGGTTGAAGCAATACTGCCCACATAACGATGCCGGCGGTCATTTTTGCCGTGACCATTGAAAGTCCGTCCAATAGTATCAGCGCTAGGGGGAACCGGAGGAAAATATAGTGAACCGAAGTGACCGGAAATGATACAAAGAACCAGAGTAACAAGGTCAGAATAATTGCATCCTTCAATGTTTTGAACTGTAATTTAACGTACAGCCATTGAAAGAAGAATACATATAAGCACCACGCGGCGAACATCATGATGAACGGCATCACTTCCAGCGGCGGTTTTGAATCCGGAGTCAATCCCTGTGCACCAAGCCATGGCAACTGAACGATAGGAGTGTTGAACATAACGTGAACAAGCAGCACTAAACACGCACTCAGGAAGAGTGATATTCCTATTTTTTTCATGCCGGTATTCTCCAAAAAATGAATTGCTCCAATGGTATTTTCTTCTTCAGCCAATATAGAGAAGGAATATAAAAAAGACAACATGAATTCAAGGGTATGAAGAAGACCCCCATGCCGTTATGCAGCATGATTACTGATTGATTTACATCGACAATTTCAGTTAATTACTGAAAAGATTTTCTCATGTTCTATATTTGGAAGTAACCATATGAGTGGAGAGTCTAAAAATGAAATGCTCATTGCCAAGGAACATCTGTTCCTTGCCGATGAAATGATGAAGAAAGGGAACCACGAAAAAGCGTTGGAGTATGTCCGGAAAGTGTACGAAAAGGATTCCCGGAATATGTATGCCCGCGCGTATGAAGAGCGGATCCTGATCACTATTGCGGAAGCGAAGGCCCAGAAGGAATCTGAGCGTATCCTATCAGCTCGAATGAGGGATTTTATCGCCAGCCAGGAAAAGCCGTCGATAAAGCAGCCCAATACGTCGGAACATCATGCAAAGGTCGATCCGATCCTCAAGGAGATCGATGATTCGATCGCGACCGCACGTGAAAAATTATACGAAGTGTTCATCAGCAAATTGGCAAATCCGGAAGATGCCGCTACGAAAGCGAAATCAACCATCTCGGCTTTAACGAAGCAGCTTGAGGAACGGTTCAAAAAAATATCCGGATTGATGATCGACCATGAGCGTGATATGCTCAATGCAATAGAAGAAAACCAACGAATCAAAACACGGAAACTCTACCGGTCCATGGTCTATATGATGCATAAACTCGGTGTTCCGTTCGAACATCGGGGATCACTGTTGTATCTGGTGAATTATTACGGCGGGTTCACTCCGGAAGAGGAGAAAGAGTTGAAACACAATGCCGAACTCGGTATCTATGAGGATCTGCTCAAGAATGTCCACCTCCATCAGAATCCTTCCGAGCAGAATGTTCAGATGCTTGAACAGATCCGGAAGGATTTCATGATCACCGATATGGAACATGATATGGTCCTGGCGCAGGCGAAGAATGCGCTGCTCATCACCGAGATGGTTCCGACCATTGCCGTGATCGACGCGAATGTGAAAGTGCGCGAGTTTGTGACCGAAGCGGTTCGTACTGAATTTCCCAAGGTCCAGATCGCGTCGTACGATTCACCGGAGGTATTCCTGTCATCGACGGGAGAATCACTCCCGAACATCGTCCTATCGGGAACATTATTCAATGGTCCGGGATTTCAGGGGATCGAACTGTTGAAATCGCTGAAACAGCACGCATCCGTTAAGGACCGTACGACCGACCTTATTCTGATGCTCCCGTCCAACGATCCGCTCTTCCGAGAGGCAGTGGAAGAGATGGGATTCGGTCAAGTACTTCAGAAACCGTTCTCACGAGAATTATTGTTGTGGACGTTGAGACCATTCATGTTCAAGGCCGCCGGTGCTCCGGTGATCTCATAACGTTCATCATCATTGTTCCACCGGACGCCGAACATTAACACTTAGAACCCATCCCAAAAATTCCTCGGTCATGTCATTTCGAACGAGCCTCTTATTTTTGATATTCGGCGAAGTGAGAAATCTGTCCATATTGATAGATTTCTCATCTCGCATTCAGGAAAAAACAGAGCGAGATTCGAAATGACATTAGTTTTTGAGATAGCTTCTAGTGTTTCTGCATTGAAGTCATTGAACGCAGGATGATGAATCCTCCCACACCCGCTGCAATGGACGCCGACAATACCGCTATCTTGCTGATCACCAGCGGTTCATTGGATGTGAACGCGAGTCCCGCAATGAACAGCGCCATGGTAAATCCGATGGCGCACAGCCATGATGTTCCATAGATCATTCCCCACGTTACACTCTTCGGTAATTCTGCTAATTTCAATTTGACAGCGATCCAGACAAAACTGACGATGCCGATCTGTTTCCCGGCGATCAATCCGAACAGGATGCCGTTCCCGAGAGGGGAGAACAAAGCGTCGGTAATGCTTCCTTCGATCTTCACTCCTGCATTCGCAACAGCAAATATGGGCATGATGAGGAAAGCCACGTACGGTTGTAGAGCGTGCTCGAAGCGATGGAGAGGAGAATGTTCGTCGTGATGTGGATGGTCCTTCTTCTTCTTTTCTGTCCCTGAGGCCACAGGTATGGTTGTCGCGAGCAGTACACCCGCAATCGTAGCGTGAATGCCCGATTTTAGAAAGCAGAACCAGAGCCCGATCCCCAGCAGAGTATACACCGCGGTGGAACGGATGTTGAATCTGTTTGAAATAAGGAGCAGCACAAAGAATACACCGCCCGCAGCCAGCATAATGAGTGACAGCTCACTCGTATAGAAGAGTGCAATCACTAAGACCGCTCCCATGTCGTCTGCTATTGCAAGCGCAGCGAGGAAGATCTTCAAACTTGGAGGGACTCTGTTGCCCAGCATTGCGAGAATACCCAGAGCGAATGCGATATCCGTAGCCATGGGAATTCCCCATCCATGAGCATTCACCGGATCGCTGCCGTTGAACGCGAGGAAGATCAATGCCGGACCGATCATCCCAC
>JBMOHT010000168.1:0-8275 GCA_049317705.1 Bacteroidota bacterium
AAGAATGCGTTGAATGTGCTGTTCGCATTCATGGTGAAAATGTTCGACCAGTTCGGCTTCGGATTATCCGTTGAAGCATGCGTCAATTGCGGTCGAAAGACGGAAGAGAATGAGTTCTCATCAGTTCTGTTGAGATTATCGGACGGAAAGGTGATTTGTCCTTTTTGTTCGGAAGATCTTACTTCTACCGGCACAAAGATCACCGGCGGATTGTTGAAATCCCTCTATTTTTTTCAAATGAATACCATTGAAAGATCGACAATGCTGACATTCAATGCATCCATGCGGGATGATCTGATCTCGATCCTTCAGTCGTTCCTGCGGTATCACATTGATGGTGTCAGAACTTTGAAGTCACTGACGTTGTTACATAGTTTATAAGAATCTACACAGTCTATAACGAACCACATAAGATCGAATCAATTAGGAGAGGCAGTATCTATGAAACGTTCCATATTTGCAGCAATGTTCTTTATTGTTATTGGAATAATTTTCGGTGCAGTGCTGGTATCCGATTTCGACGGCGTCGATCTCGGATTCGCCCAGCAGAAGCAGATCAAACTCGGTGCGGATAAGGCCCCCGTGAAAACGGACCTGAATCTTCAAGCGGCGAACGATGCTTTTGTGAAAGTGTCGAAAGAAGCGACTCCCTCTGTCGTATATATCAGCGTCACGACCAAACCGCAGAAGAATACCGGACGCGAAGAGGAATTCTTCAAATTCTTTCCTGATTTCCGTTTCCATCAACAGCCTGAAGGACAGACACAGGGGGCCGGTTCCGGAGTGATCGTAACGAAGGATGGATATGTGATGACGAATAATCACGTCGTGGAGAATGCCGCCGATGACGGCATCGAGGTTGTGCTGAACGACACCCGCCGCTTCAAAGCAAAATTGGTCGGAGCAGATCCGCTCACCGATGTTGCAGTTGTTAAGATCGATGGTGACAATCTTCCCGTTGCAATGCTTGGCAACTCGGATGATGTGCAAGTGGGTCAGTGGGCTTTGGCAATCGGAAATCCGCTCGGATTGAATTCTACTGTTACTGCCGGTATCATCAGCTATCTTGGACGAGGGAATTTGCAGCTCATCAATGACAGCTACGGAGTAGAGAATTTCATTCAGACTGATGCAGCAGTGAATCCCGGAAACAGCGGCGGTGCTTTGGTGAACATCTATGGTGAAGTGATCGGCATTAACACCGCTATCGCAACAACGAATCAGCGTTATCAGGGATACTCGTTCGCCATCCCGATCAATCTGGCAAAGAATGTTGTGACCGATCTTATCCGGTATGGAAAAGTGGAACGCGGATATATCGGCGTGCAGATCTCACCGATGGATGAAACGCTCGCGAAAGCGAACGGTTTGGAGAAAGCGGAAGGCGTGTTCGTACAGGAAGTGATCGGCGAAGCGGCAAAAGCTGCCGGCGTGAAAGCCGGAGATATCATCCTGACGATCGATGAACGTCCCATGAAAGCTCCTAACGAACTCCAGGCATACATCGCTTCGAAGCATCCGGGCGACAAAGTGAAATTGGTCATCTGGCGCGACGAGAAGAAAATGGAAAAGGTGATCACGCTGAAACCGCGTTCTCAATCCTCATCCACGGCATTGAATGATGGTGACGAAGTGCCTGAGAATGGTTCAACGGAAGAAGCGTCTGCAAAATCGATGGATTTTGAGCAGCTCGGATTCTCAGTGAAAAAAGCTGACGCCCGTCTGTTGAAAGAACGCGACGTGACAAGCGGTGTTGTCGTAACCTCGGTAAAGAATTTCAGTGAAGGGTACTCGCGCGGACTCCGCGAGGGTGATGTGATCGTTGATATCGATAAAAAACCGATCAGCACCGTTTCAGAATTTGAAAAGATCGTCAAAGCAAAGAAGAGTGGTGATGCGTTGCTGCTCCGCGTAAAAGGAATGGATAACCGTATCCGTTTCGTTGCTGTGATGATGCCGAAAGGGTAAAAATATTGAATTGGGATTTGTTCCCAATATAAAAAATATATTCGTAGGGACGGATAATTATCCGTCCCTACATTGTTTTTGACCTCATTGAACCAAAATTCGATGAGGTCTTTTTATTTTATTTTGTATATTCTTATATAATATATAATGATTGAAACATTATGAATTTTCCCTTTACTCCCGAACACCAAATGCTCCGTGAAATGGCACGGGATTTCACCAACGCAGAGATCCGTCCTCTCGCCCAAAAGATCGATAAAGAAGAGGCAATTCCCGCCGAATTATTGAAGAAAATCGGCGAAGTTGGATTGATGGGAACGGCGATCCCGGAAGAATACGGCGGCGGCGGATTCGGTAAAGTTGGATTCTGTCTCGCGCAGGAAGAGGTGGCTCGTGTTTGTGGTTCGACGGCGGCGACCATCGGTGCACATCAATCCATCGGTGCTCAGGCGATCCTCATCGGCGGTTCCGAAACGCTCAAACAGAAATATCTTCCTCGTCTTGCTTCCGGTGAATTGATCGCAGCATTCGCGCTTACCGAGGCGGATGCCGGTTCTGATTCGTTCAATCTTTCCACAAAGGCGGAGAAGAAGGGGGACAAGTGGATCCTCAACGGTGAAAAAGTATGGATCACGAACGGTGCGATCGCCGATGTTTATTCCGTCTTTGCACGGACAGAAAAAGGGATCACGGGATTTGTCGTAGAGAAATCATTCGGCGGTGTGAGTGTCGGCAAGAATGAGAAGAAACTCGGCATCAAAGGAAGCGTGACGAACACGCTTGCTTTCGACAATGTCGAAATACCGGAAGAGAATATCATCGGTGTTGACGGACGGGGATTTCTCGTTGCGATGGAAACATTGAACTCCGGCAGACTCGGACTCGGTGCATGCTGCTTCGGAGCCGCAAAGGAGATGCTCGAGATGTCCGTTGCCTATTCAAAGACACGCAAACAATTCGGTGATCCGATCTCGAAATTCCAGGCGATCCAGTTCATGCTCTCCGATATGGCGACCCATATCTATGCGATGGAGAACATGGTCTACAAAGCGGCATTCAAACTGGATAATAAAGAGGACATCACACTCGATGCCGCCATTGTAAAATTGTATTGTTCAGAAGCGGTCTCCGAAATTGCGGACCAGGCGCTGCAGATCCACGGCGGTATGGGATTTTCCGCCGAACTTCCGCTCGAACGGTTCTACCGCGATGCGCGCATCCTGAAGATCTTCGAAGGTACGAACGAGATCCAAAAGCTCATTATCAGCCGGCAGATCCTGAAACAGAACGGGAAATGGAACAGCTAAAAGAAATTCCAAAATTACAAGATTGTTAAATTGCAAAATTGCTAAGATCCAGTATCCAGAATCTAGCATCAATTATCTTTGAGTTCTTATGATACGATACTTCACCGCAGGCGAATCACACGGACAAGCGCTCGTCGGAATTGTCGAAGGCATTCCGGCCGGACTTCCAATCTCCGCTGAGTACATCAATCACCATCTTTGGCGCAGACAGCAGGGCTACGGCCGCGGCGGACGGATGCGCATCGAAACGGATAAAGTGGAGATACTTTCCGGCGTTCGATTCGGCAAGACACTCGGCTCACCGATTGCATTGATGATCCGCAATAAGGACTGGCAGAACTGGACCGAAAAAATGTCCGTGGAAGGAACCGGCAGCGGTGTCGAGAAGATCACACTTCCACGTCCGGGCCATGCGGACTACGTCGGTTCTGTGAAATACGGATTTGATGACATCCGAAACGTGATCGATCGTGCCAGTGCACGTGAGACTGCGATGCGTGTTGCGTGCTGTTCCATTCCCAGAAAATTATTGGAAGAGCTTGGTCTCTTCATCGGAAGTCATGTTCTTTCCATCGGAAGCGCTGAAGTGAAGAATGTTGCTGATCTGAACAAGCAGATCGCCAAATTCCTGTCCAAAGGGAATGCGTGGAGCATAGGCGATGCAGCGGACAAGTCCGAAGTAAGAATTCTCGACAAAGCAGCCGAAGCAAAAGCGATCTCCGCCATCAAAGCATGCAAGAAAAAAGGGGATACGCTCGGCGGTATCTTTGAAGTGATCGTTTCCGGTGTTCCGATCGGACTCGGAAGTTATGTCCATTTCGACCGTAAATTGGACGGCAAGCTTGCCGAGGCGGTCATGTCTATTCACGCAGTGAAAGGAGTAGAGATTGGCGACGGATTTGAGAATGCCCGCCGTTTCGGTTCAGAGGTCCATGACGAACTTCTGTCGGACAAGAAAGTGACCTATCGTCCCACCAATCGCGCGGGTGGACTTGAAGGGGGAGTGACGAATGGAGCTCATTTGGTGATCCGCGGTGCCATGAAACCAATTGCAACCTTGGCAAATCCGCTTCGAACGGTAGATATCAAATCAAAACAGACGATCAAATCCCGATATGAACGCTCCGATGTTTGTGCCGTTCCCGCATGTGCAGTGATCGGCGAAGCTGTGGTGGCTCCGGTTGTAGCGAACGCATTTCTTGAGAAATTCGGCGGAGATTCACTGAGCGAGATCAAAAAACGCTTCAAATAGTAATTCAGTAAACCGTGTCAAGGTTCTAAACCTTGACACGGTTCCATCAAATCTCACCGAATCACCAAATAAATAGCCCTCTGCAATTGATATTCACTCCCGCCGTTGTTATATTTCCTTTATATTAGCGGTTTCTATACAAAGGAATTTCTCGAATTTTAAGGTAAAGACATTACATTATCGACGGTTACGTACCACTAAAAGCCCTTTCAACGTAGATCGAAAGTCGCAAGAGGAGGATTGTCGCCTTCAGTTCATTATTCCAGTCGAAAAGTATCCATGGGCGCCTGAACAGTAAGGTGCTTGTTTTGAACCAAAATTACGAGCCGTTAAGTGTATGCAATGTAAAGAAGGCGATCATGCTCCTTTTTTTGCAGAAAGCGGATCTGATCGAAGCCAGCAGCGGAAAGGTGATCCGTTCGGTATCATTGGCATTGCCGTTTCCGAGTGTCGTTCGGCTTTCGTCATTCGTGCGGGTTCCGTATAAGAAGATCATCCTATCCCGAAAGAATATCCTTCGGCGCGACGGACACCGGTGCCAGTATTGCGGACGCGGTGATGTTCCGCTGACCATGGATCACGTCCACCCGAGATCAAAAGGTGGTGAGGATTCATGGGAGAATCTTGTTGCGGCCTGCGTGAGGTGCAACAATAAAAAAGGGGATGGTACACCGGAAGATGCGGGTCTTCAGCTCATCCGGCCGCCGATGAAACCGAATCACGTCACGTTCATCCGGCATTTTGTGGGGAATATGGACGACCGGTGGAAACCGTATCTGTTCATGCACTAACAAGTAAAAAGTTAAAAGGAAAAATTAGCACAATCACTTTTGACTTTTGGATTTTTGACTTCCAAAATTTTATTCATTTTATAAAACGATTTTGAGCAAACAAAAGAAACGTATCCTCTCCGGAATGCGCCCGACCGGCAAACTGCATATCGGTCATTTGGTCGGCGCTCTTGAGAATTGGGTCACACTCCAGAACGATTACGATAATTATCACCTCATCGCAGATTATCACGCGTTAACAACGAATCTCGATTCATCGGAACTGTATCAGCATTCCATTGATATGGTCATCGACTGGCTCGCAGCGGGGATCGATCCTGTCAAGAGTCCCATCTTCCGGCAGTCGCAGATCAAGGAACATACCGAACTCCATTTGATCTTCTCCATGCTGATCACGACGGCACGGCTGGAAAGAAATCCTACTCTGAAAGATCAGATCCGCGATCTGAATATGGAATCGGTCGTCTACGGTCATCTTGGCTATCCCGTCCTTCAGTCCGCGGATATACTTTTGTATAAAGGCGAAGTTGTTCCGGTCGGCGAGGACCAGGTTCCGCATATCGAGATCACACGCGAGATCGCGCGCAGATTCAATACTCAGTGGGGAAATGTCTTCCCGGAACCGGAGCCGAAACTGACGAAGTTCGCACGGCTTGCGGGACTTGACGGAAATCAGAAGATGAGCAAATCGCTCGGCAACACGATCCTGCTGTCGGACTCTCCCGAAGAGATCCAAAAGAAGATGCGCACTGCAGTGACCGATACATTGAAGGTCAGGAAGAACGATCCGGGCAGACCGGACGTGTGCGTTGTCTTCTCGTATCATCAAAAATTCAATCCGTCCGAAATTCCGGAGATCCGCAGTGGATGTGAATCCGGTGCGCTGGGATGCGTTGACTGCAAGAAGAACTGTTCCTCAAAGATCGCCGAGACACTTGCACCGTTCCGCGAGAAGCGAGCATACTACGAGAGCAAACCGGCTGAAGTGTTGGGGATCCTGAGTGACGGCGAGATGAAAGCGAAAAAAGTGGCTGTCGAAACGATGACAGAGGTCCGCACCGTGATGAAGATCGGATAATCGAACGGAAGCATGGATAAAACCTACAGAGTAAAATTATCGGATTTTGAAGGACCGCTCGATCTTCTTCTCTTCTTCATCAAGAGGGATGAGCTGGATATCTACGATATCCCCATCGCGAAGATCACGAAGGAATTCCTGGAATATCTTCAGTATCTGACCGAATTGAATCTGGATATCGCCGGCGAGTTCATCGTTACCGCAGCGGAACTGATGCAGATCAAAGCGGCGATGCTGCTTCCGAGACCCGAAGGGGAGAATGAAGAGGAATTCGATCCGCGTGCTGAATTGGTCCGCCGTCTGCTGGAATACAAACGGTGGAAGGAAATGGCGGAGATCCTCGAGAAGAAACAGAATCAGCACCGCAAGCTGGCGTACCGCGGCAACTTCGATAACGATCCGAAGACAATTGAGGAAGTGGACGAAGATGATATGATCCGCGATGTGACGCTGTTCGATCTGATAGCAGCGTTCCAATTCGCGGTGAACAAGATGCCGCGCAAGCATGTGCACGAGATCAACAGACTCAATGTGTCGTTGGATGAGCAGATGAAATACATCGTTGATCTGTTTAGGGATAGGACGGAGGTCTCATTCTTCGAACTGGTGATGTCCATGACGGAGAAGATCCGCATCGTTGTGACGTTCATCGCAGTGCTTGAACTGATGAAACAGCATATCATCGCCATCAATCAGTTCAATCCGTATGAGGATATCACCATCGTCAAAGTGAGCGACGAGACGGCGATCATCCCGCCGGATTCAACGTATTAAAAAAAGATGTACCACTAAGGCACTAAGTAACACTAAAAAAAGCAATTCGTGGGATTTTGTGTCTTGGTGCTTTTGTGGCGGAGTTTTTGTAAAAAAGTTTTGAAAGATCACGGACAGAGAGAATGAATGAGTGACGTACAACCAGAGATCAAAACGGACGTGACACCGCCGGCGGCGGAAGAGGAGCTCGTTGTCTCGACCGAATTGAAGAACATCATCGAAGCGCTCATCTTCGCGAGCGACGAACCGATGACCGTCCGCTTCATCCGTTCCATTATGGATGACGTGAACAAGGACCTTCCTCCGGCTGAACATTATTCCGTGAATGCCGATATCATCCGCAAAGCGGTCGGCGATCTGAACCGCGGGTATGGACGCATGGGGAGCGGATTCCGCATCATGGAAATTGCGGGTGGATTCACCTATGCAACGCAGGAGAATTTCTCATCATGGGTCGGGAAGCTTGCGAAAGAAAAAGCGCGAAGGCGATTGTCTCCGACCGCTGTTGAAACTCTGGCGATCATCGCGTACAAACAGCCGATCGCAAAAGGGGAAGTGGAATTCATCCGCGGCGTGAATGTCGATTATATCATCAACGCATTGTTGGAGAAGGACCTCATCCACATTACCGGACGCGCGAATACTCCGGGTCGTCCTCTGCTATACGGCACGACACAGAAATTCCTCGAACATTTCGGATTGAACGATCTGACCGATCTTCCGAAGCCGCGCGAGATCAGCGAACTCATCAATGAGACGGAACTTGAAGTGGACCGCCGGCTGCTCGCGGAACAGCAGGAACTCGAGTTCAAAGAGGATCTGGAAAAGAAACTGGAAGGCAATGAAGGGGCGAAGAACAAACCTCAGCGCGGCGCGAAGATGAAGGTGCCGGATGAGATCAAAGAAGAGAACCGTAAAGAAGCGAAACAAAAAGAAATTCCACCGGCAGACGGACAAAAAATTGAAGAAGGAGTAGAATCATCAAAAAGCAATTCAGCGGTAGACGAAACGGCGGCGGGGGCAACAGCCGTCCCGGCGGAAGAAGCGGCGCTCCCGGAAAACGGACAAGTTCTTTCGGAGACAAGCGAACAGGATCCTTCGGAGA
>JBMOHT010000169.1:0-8239 GCA_049317705.1 Bacteroidota bacterium
ATCATTTCAACAGCATCATTTTCTTGACGTTCACGAACACTTTTTTCGGATCGGAAACGGAACGGCTTTCGATCCGGTAGAGATACACACCGGTTGCAACGGACGCGTGCCAGACGATCTGCTGGTATCCGGCATCCATCCTGTCATTGAACAATTCCTTCACTCTTCGTCCCAGAATATCGAACACTTCGATCCTCACGCTGCTCGCTTCGGGAACACCGAAGCGGATGGTCGTGCTGGGATTGAACGGATTCGGGAAATTATTATAGAGGATGTATTCCGTCGGAACGCCGATAGCCCACTCCTGCACGATGGTCGGATCGGATTCAAGGTCGGAGTTCGACAGCGGCAGCAGCTGATATCCTTTGCTCGAATCAGAGAGATGGAACTGCGTCACCACTCCGGTGAAGTTGAAGTTCTTCTTTGGCAGTTTCCGTCCATCGATATCGGTCTGGTCCGCCGCACCGATGCGCAGCACCACGGACTGTGTGGAGTCGGCTGCATCGACGATGGAATACGATGTGAGCGGAACGAACGCAGTGTCAGTCGTATTCGTAATGGAAACCGCTTTGAGTGAGACGATCCTGCTCTCGAACTGTTCGCCGTTCTTTTTCAACTGAGCAAGATTCACTGCAGCAGCCTTCGGCATGACGGTATTCCGTGCGACGCGGACGAACTCGATGGAATCGTTCACGGCGATCTGTTTCAGGAAATTGGATTCCGTCACGACCCCGCCGATACGGACCACATCACCGGCAGCGATCCCTCCGGATTTGAGCGAATCGCTCCACCACTGCTGCGACGGCAGAATGGAAAGTGCTGCGGTGGAATCCTGAACGAAGGATAACGTTCCCTTCGTCCTGGTGACCGTTCCTTCGATCACTGCTTCACTTCCGTTGGTCAATAAGCGGGCCTGAGCGATGGTTGTGAGTTCAACACCCTTGCCGGAAACAATGACCGTATCCGATTGCCTTCTGGTGTTATGCGTAAAGATCAGCATTCCACTTTTCACTCCGGCTGACTTCGGGGAGAATGTCACCGCAGCAGACAGAACTGATTGACCTTTCACCGTCTGCGCCGGCATTGTTACAACGAATGAAGAATCGGAGACCGACACCGATGTGATGTTCAGATCGAAGAATCCTTCATTGAAGATCTTCAGCGTGTCTGTCCGTTTTTTACCCGCCATCGTTGTTCTGAATTTCACTTCGTGTCTATTCAGTGTAAAGACCGGCGGACCGACATTCACACTATAAAAGACCGTATCGGGCGCTGCGGGTGCGTTATGCCGGAACTTGATGAATCCTTTGAGCGTACCGGTCTGCCGAGGATGGATGGTCACGGCAAATCTCAGCGAATCCCCTTTGGCGATGGAAGCATTCTTCGGGGTTACGGAAGTTATTCCATTGAATGTTGAAATGGAATCGATCAAAAGTGCTGCATTCCCTCTGTTCACGATCTCTACCGTATCGGTCCGCAGACTGTCCTTCTCCATCATCCCGAAATCGATCTGTGTTCGTTTTGTCAGGAAGAGCGGTTCTACACCGGTGCCACTGATCGATATTGTATCGGAATTCTGCACTGCATTGTGCGAAATGACGATCTTTGAAGAAGCCGCGCCGCGATGGTCCGGAATGAATTTAAGCTGAAGTCTTCTCATCTCTCCGGGAGGCACCGTGAACGGATCCGGCGACACTGCGAACTGACTGTCTTTCGATATGACCGATGTGATAAAGAGCGGTGAATTTCCTGCATTAGAGATCTCTAACGAATCACGACGGACCGTTCCGATCCTAACCTCGCCGAATTCAACGGCTCGTGAAGATGAGACGAAGAGCGGCATCAGTCCATGACCGGTGACATTCACAGTATCTCTTTTCGAAATTCCGTCATGAAGAAATTCTACGGTCGAGGAATGTTCCGCCATTTCCGTGGAATGATACGTGATCCTGAATGACTGTGAATCCGCCGGTGCTATCACCATCTGTTTCGGTTCAACGGTGAAGCGGACCGAATCGGCACTGTTCGCGGAACGGATGAAGAGCGGCGCTGTGCCGATATTCTTCACAACCATGGAATCCGTTCTTGTATTCCCGACTGCAACTCCGCCGAAGTTGATGCCGCTCCGGTTCGCGGTAAAGATCGGGACGATCCCTGTCCCTTTCGCGATGATCGAATCGGGCGATGACGAAGCATCACTGATGAATTTCACCGTCGATGTTATTGTCCCCTGAATTGCAGGATCGAATGTGATGATGAAATTCTGTGATGCGCCGCTGCCGATGATCGTCGATTCCGGCATGACAGTGAACGCAGGATATTGAGAATGGACATGTGATATCTTCAGGTCCATATTCCCCGGATTACTGATCTCAACGGAATCGATCTTCATGCTGTCGGTCCGCACTGAACCGAAATTGAGCAGCTGTTTCGATGAAACGAACAGCGGTTCAACTCCTGTTCCGGAGAGGGTGATCGAATCCAGCGATGGTTCCGCATTGTGCGCAAAGATCAGAGATGCTGTGAGGATCTTCCGCTGTTTTGGATTGAAGAGGATGTGCAGTTTTTGTTTTCCGTTCGGCTGCACGGTGAACGAACCCGGCTGAACGGTGAACTGACTATCCGTAACGGAAACAGATGATACGATCAGCGGTGAATTCCCCGGATTGGAGATCTCAACAGAATCCGTCGCTGAATGCCCGAGACGGAGCTCGCCGAAATGCACTTGTTGTGACGAAGCAACGAACTCCGGCAGAATTCCATGACCTTTCACATCGAGTGTATCCGTACCTGATCTCGCATCGTGGACGAATTCGATCCGTGCAGTATGTTCAGTCCGCTCACCGGCAGAGTACAAAATGCGGAACCAGAATGAATCAGCCGGTGCGATCACCGCATGGCCCGGCGTAACAGTAAAACTGAGTGAGTCACTGCTCCGCACCGTATGAATCGCCAACGGCGCTGAACCGGAGTTCTTCACGCACACACTGTCCATCCGCTTATTCCCGATACGCACTCCGCCGAAATCGATGAGACTGTTCTTCAATGCAAATACCGGCGCAATTCCGCGTCCGGTCAATCCTACTGAATCAGGGGATGAATCCGCTGTGCTGAAGAATTTGAGTTTCGACGGGAAGATAGTTTGAGCATTCGGAGTGAACGAGACATAGATCGTCCGTGAACTTCCTTTGAACACCGCCGTTGTTTCCGGATGGATGATATACGCTTGGTTCGACGGCCGCTGCGCGACCATCAGCAGATCCATATTGCCCGGATTCGTCACTATAATAGAGTCGATCTTCGTGCTGTCCACTCTCACATCACCGAAATTCAGTGATGAAGCAGATGCGCTGAACAACGGCTCAACTCCGACACCGTCCGCAAACAGTGTATCCGGGTTTGAATCAGCATCGTGAGTAACGATCAGTTTCGCATTGACGGTGCCGCGTTGTGCCGGCGTCATGGTGATCATGAATTTCGATGAATCTCCCGCGGCCAATACGAGCGAAGACGGCGTCATCGTTACCTGAGCATCGCCGGAAACGATCGAACTGATCGCCAGCGAAGTGTTGCCGTTGTTCCTGATCCAGACGCTGTCCTTCTTCTGCCGGT
This sequence comes from Bacteroidota bacterium, assembly GCA_049317705.1. Lineage (GTDB taxonomy): Bacteria > Bacteroidota > Ignavibacteria > UBA10030 > UBA8401 > UBA8401. The sequence goes on from JBMOHT010000169.1 coordinate 3,613, forward strand.
TCACACGAACGCTGTCGAAATGGAAATTGGTCGCATGAGGATTGAAGAGCGGCTCAATGCTCAATCCCTGCACCGCTACGGTATCGAAATGCTTCCGGCCGTCATGCGTGAAGATGATCCTGTCCGAAAAATGTCCGCGGGCTGTCGGTGCAAAGGTCACCGCAAACTTCGCGGAGCTGTTCTTCGGGATGACGGCATTGCCCGGTGCAACGGAGAATGTGTCCGTCTCGAGTACCGCGGACGAAATTGTCAGCGGCATGCTCCCGTTGTTGTGCACCGTCAGCGTGTCCGTTCCGGTTTTTCCTTTCCTCACTGAAGTGAAGCTCACCGAAGCATCGGCAAAGAAGATCGGTTCTACTGCTTGTCCGGAGAAACGAAGTGTGTCGGTCGTCGGACTTCCATTGTGTGAGAAGACGAAACGTGCTTCCTTGTATCCTTCGGGCCGGCGGGGTGAGAAGGCAACGGTGAATTCCTTCTTCGAACCCGAACTGAGGATGACAGACTGCGGAGTGATGACAAATTCCGAATCGGATGATGTTATTGATGTGACAGCAAGTGATGTATTACCGGTATTCGTGATAACGATCGTATCTTTGCGCGTGGAATCGATCCGAACTTCGCCGAAGTCGACAACACGGCGTGATGCGGTAAAGACCGGAACTTGCCCGAATCCGCTCACGGAAACAATATTCGTATCCGGGATCCCGTCATGCGTGAATTTCACCGTCCCGTTCTGCGTTCCCATCAGCACCGGTTTGAATGCGAAATAGAATTTCTGTTTCTCTCCGGCGGCGATCTGCGCGGATTTGGGAGAGACAAAGAATTGCGATGAATCCGATACTATGACCGATGTGATATTCAATGCGATATTTCCCTGATTTGTTACCATCAGAGAATCTGTTCTCGTATTTCCGACCGTCACCGAACCGAAGGTGAAGGATGACTTGTCGGCGGAGAAGATCTGTTCGGTCCCCGTTCCTGAAATGTGGACACTGTCCGGCGACGTAGTCATAGCGGAATGATTGAAGATCAATTCACCGTTGAACTCACCCTGCGACTGAGGCGCAAACGTGACCGTTACCCAAGTTGAATCACCGGATGCAACATCGAACGATGTCGGAGAAGGGGTATATCCCGCAACAGAAGCATACACATTCGTTACATGGAGCACCGCAGCACCGGGATTCTTGATCTGCACACTGTCCTTCTTCGATTCGCCGCGGTGGACCGTTCCGAAGGTCAGTTCCGTCGGAAGAACGGCGAACTGCGATGCCGTAGCAATTCCATTGGGATAGATCCTATACCCGTCACCCGATCCGACGATGCTGTTCCGGATGGTGATCCATTCACTGAACGAACCTTCCACCTGGGGTGCAAAGGTTATGTACAATTTAGCACTGTCCGTCGGCAGGATCGTATCCCGTTCTGCCTTGACGGTAAAATGCGGCGAACCCGACACCAGCTCGGTGATAATGAGCTTATATGTCCCTGTATTATAGAGCATCACACTATCGAGTTTGGAATCACCGACCGGGACCGTACCAAATGACGGATTCCATGTGGAGTAGCTCAGATTGGGATAGACCGCTTTCCCTTTGAGAATGAGCGTGTCTACACCGGTCGTGCCGTTATGATTGAAGAAGATCTTCGTCTCGGTGCCGCCATGATATGCATTGATCCATACATCGCATTTCACACTGTCCCCCACAGGGATCGTCATGCTCGACAATGTCGCCCCGAATGTCCATGGATCCGGTGTATTACTGATGCTGCTTATCTGCAGAGGCCAGGTTCCGATGTTCTTAATATAGAGTGAGTCATACTTGAACTCCGGTCGGATGACATCGCCGAAATTGATCTCCTTCACCGAAAGTTCTGCGATCCCTTTTTTCTCCGTTCCGGTGATGATGAATGTTGTGAGCGTGTCGATCGGACCGACGGTGATGGTATTGTTGTATTTATTATCACGAGTGACGATGTTAACGTTCTGCCATGTATTATTCTTCCATTGCATCACCTGAAGTGAATCATCATCGGGAATTCCCGCCGCTATCACATCGCCGTCGTTATATACAAGTGTAGCAACAGCGCTCAAACCGGAAATATTGTTCTGTTCGGCTTTATAATAGTAGCGAAGCACCTTGTGTTCGGGCGGCAGTGATGCGATCGGCGCGACGGCAGTATCGTATAACGTTACCGTCACATCACCGGAATCGTTCATCGAAGTCACATTCAGACTGAACGGATGGAACCGCTGAGCATCTTTATCTGCCACTTCCCATGTGTACTGTTTCGGGGACGAGACGAACCTGCTCAAATGTCCCACGATCATGTACGATGATGAGATCGGTCCCAGTGCCCTGACTGTGAATGAATCTGTGCGGACATGATTTTGAATGGTGCCGTTGACGGTGGCATTCTTTGTGAGTGTAATCCAATTTGCTCCGAGAAGATTTCGCAGCACGGTCGTCGAATCCGGTATCTCCGGTCCGGAATTTCCCGCCCAGCCGCCGTAATTTACATCATAGTAATTTTGGAATTTCGGTGTCGCTGTAATACTTCCGTTGCTGTTCCGATGCAGTGTTGCACCTTCCCACAATGAGATATTGTTCACAGAATTATCCACCGCTCCGTTCTGCACAGACATGATCGTCCGCACGTTGAACGGTTTGCTGACCGTCGTTCCGCTTGAATTGGAGAAGTAGATGCTTTGCACCGTATCCGGAAGCATGGTCCCCGTGATCAATGGCGTACCTCCTTCGACGAATGCGATCACCGCTGAATCGCCGAGATTTATCTCACCCGTCAACTGAAGCATTCCGTTGATGCCCGCAGGATTCGAAGTGGAGAGATATCCTCCCTTATTCAGTGTAAAATTCCCTCCGCCGGATATTTTGCGTGTCGTGCCTCCATAGAAAGTTCCTGTGCGGAATGTATTTCCGATCGGCAAAGTTAAATCGCATGCCTGCGCGTTCAGATCGAAGCTCGGAAGGAAGATCGATTTACTAAAAGTGAATCCGCTGCTGTTCTGGATCGTCAGCCCGCCGAGCGAATCGGGCATTCGCATTCCGGTGGACTGCGGCAGCACGCCGTGGAAAGTCATTCCGCCATTCGCGGGTGCATCAAAGGCGTAATTCGTTGTCTGGATCGTTCCATCGATGCCGTTCGGATGTGCCGTAGTCAGCGATCCCATTTTCTGGATGTACATACCTGTCCCGTGGATCTCGCTGGTCCCGGCGGTGAGCGTATTGAATGTGAGCGTGTCCGGCGAATTCACGGTAAGATTTCCGTTGGTCAGCGTCAGCGTGTTCCCTGCATACGATCCGTTGAATGTAACGCCGGCGGGATTGTTCACTGTGAATGAGATATACTGTGTCGGAAAATCTTTGAAATACGAGCGGAGTGTTCCGGACTGCTGTGCTGTTGTTCCGTTGAACACAACAGTCTCCGCCCAATTCGTCAGACTTGTCGTTCCGGTATTCTGGAAGACTCCCGGTAATCCGTTCGCATGAGCAGTCTCCACCCGTTCCGAAATGCTCACATTTCCCGTTCCGAGGATGCTGTATCCTTTTGCATAAAGATTGGTCGCTGAAAGTGTAATATCCGACGGAAGTGAAACATTCCCTGTATCCAGATACAGATTAGTGATACTGACACTGTTGAGCAATTGCACACCGTTTGGATTTTTGATGTTGATATTCGAAATGCCGATCAGTTCATTGCCCGATGTCTGCGCAGAAGTTCCGATATATTCAAGCGTTCCCATGTGTCCGTAGCTTGAGGAGCTGATCAGCAATCCGGAGGTCGATCGTATCCTGAGCGTATTCGTGATCGCATACCAATAATCCGGCCAGCCTATCTTGATCTGCTCTGCGCTGAGATATGTTCCGCCGAGTTCGATGGTCGACCATGAAGCGGTGAAATTGTTGAATCGTGATGTGTAGCTCTTGTTGCGCGTAATATTCCCCGAGACAAAAAGATACGTACCGTTCACAGAGAGTGAGCCGGAATTTTCACTCCCCCCGTCTGCAAAAAGATCGGTGGGCGCATCATACGTCCCGAATTTTGTCGGACCGTTGATGCCGATCGTTCCCGCTTTGAAATCCGTCAGCACTCTCGCGGTATCTCCTACAGAGAAGTTTACTGTCCATCCCGTAACATCACCGGACCAGTGGTTTCCGATCACTTGTCGTCCGGAACCGATAAAATTGATATTGGCCGATGTCCCTGTTGTGATAAGATTCTGTGAGAGCGTCGTATCATCTGAGTTCAGTATTCCATTTACATACAATCCAACAGCATCGGCTATAGACAGTCTTGTTCCTGACGCTGCACCGAGCAGCAGTATGTTATTCACATAGCCGCCCGCGGTGGATTGGATATTCTCTCCGGCACGGATGATCACATCATCATCTCCGTCCGGAAGCCCGTCATCATCCGCACCACCGATCAAAAACCAGCTCGCGGGATCACCCCAGATACCGCTTGCCGTAGATTGGAACACCCCGCCGGTTCCGCTGAGCGGTGATCCGGATGATGTACCGATCGCAAATTCTCCGAATTCCGTTATCCCTTCGAATGTTGCCGAACCGAACGATGCGCGCGCTGCTGACCCGACAAGACTCCA
>JBMOHT010000170.1:0-8223 GCA_049317705.1 Bacteroidota bacterium
CTGCTGAACGAAGGACACAACGTGATCTGCATGGATAATCTTCTCACCGGCAGCATCAATAACGTGGAACACCTGCAGCAGAATCCCCGATTCTGTTTCATCAAGACCGATGTGACGAATTATATCTACGCCAGCGTTCCGGTCGATTATGTATTCCATTTCGCCTCACCGGCAAGCCCTGTGGATTATCTGAAATTCCCGATCCAGACACTGAAGGTCGGTTCGCTCGGCACACACAAAGCATTGGGATTCGCCAAAGCAAAAGGTGCACGCTTTCTGATCGCATCGACCTCTGAAGTGTACGGGGACCCCGAGATCCATCCTCAGGTGGAGGAGTACTGGGGAAATGTGAATCCCGTGGGACCGCGCGGAGTGTACGACGAGGCGAAACGTTTCGCCGAAGCGATGACACTTGCTTACAATCGATTCCATGGAGTAGAAACACGCATCGTCCGCATCTTCAACACGTACGGGGAACGGATGCGGATCAACGACGGACGGGCGATCCCGGCATTCGTATCGCAGGCGCTGAACGGCGAGGACCTGACGGTATTCGGCGACGGCAGCCAGACGCGGAGCGTCTGCTATGTGACCGATCTGGTGGATGGTATCTACAAACTGATGATGTCGGACTACGACATGCCCGTGAACATCGGCAATCCCGATGAGATCACGATGCTTGAACTCGCACAAGAGATACTGGAACTGACCGGAAGCAGCAGCAGGATCATCTTCAACGATCTGCCGCAGGACGATCCGAAAGTGCGGCAGCCGGACATCACGAAAGCGCGCGCGATCCTGAAATGGGAGCCGACCGTGAACAGAAAAGAAGGACTGCTCAGGACCATCGAATACTTCCGCAAAGAAATGGCACGGCAAAAAATGAATCACCTTGTAACAGCGTAACATTTAATGACTATCTCTTAACCATTTCTGTCACCCCCACAACGTGGCCGTTGGCCGAATGTTCTTATCGGGGGTCCAGGTTCATGGATTCCCGCCAAAAACATGCGGGAATGACATTAAAAAAGAATATTTTTTTGAAACCACTTTTCGCACAATTTTTGAAAGGAACACCAGTAATGAAACTATCATTCATCGGAACAGGATATGTCGGACTCGTCAGCTCAACGGCCTTCGCCGAAATGGGGAACGATGTCGTCTGTGTGGACGTGGACGAAGCAAAAGTGAACAAACTCAAATCCGGATCTATCACCATCTACGAACCGGGATTGGAGAATCTGTTCGAACGGAATATCCGTGAAGGACGCCTCAGCTTCACAACATCGCTCGAAGATGCGGTGAACAACAGCGACATCATCTTCCTGACGCTTCCCACTCCCCCGCGCGAGGACGGCTCCGCCGATCTGTCGTACGTGATGAACACGGCATTCAAATTGAGCAGCATCATCACTTCCTATAAAGTGATCGTTACAAAGAGCACCGTCCCCGTCGGCACGGCCGACAGGATCCGCCGCGCGATGGAAGCCCAGGGTCTCAAGTCCGGTGTCGATTTTGATGTCGTCTCGAATCCTGAATTCCTGCGTGAGGGTGCAGCAGTGAACGACTTCATGAAACCGGAACGTGTCGTTGTCGGAACATCGAGTCCGCGCGCCGCCGAAATGATGAAGGCATTGTATGAACCGTTCGTCCGCAACGGGAATCCGATCCTGATCATGGACGAGCGTTCATCCGAGCTGGTGAAGTATGCATCGAACGGATTCCTCGCAGTGAAGATCAGTTTCATCAACGAGATCGCGAATCTCTGCTCGCTCGTCGGAGCGGATGTGGACAAAGTGCGCATCGGTATGGGAAAAGACAGCCGCATCGGTTCGCAGTTCCTCTACGCAGGCGTCGGATACGGCGGCAGCTGCTTCCCGAAGGATGTGAAAGCGCTCTATTCCACCAGCGTCGAGAACGGATATGAATTCTCCATTATGAACAGCGTGATGAACGTGAATGAGAATCAGAAAGTAATGATGCTCGACCGTATTCTGGAACACTTTGACGGTACTGTTGAAGGGGTGAAACTGGCAGTGTGGGGACTCGCATTCAAAGCGAATACCGATGACGTGCGTGAAGCTCCCGCACTCTGGGTGATCGATGAACTGACGAAACGCGGCGCGGTCATCTCCGCTTTCGATCCTGAAGCGATCGGTACGACAAAGACCGTCCTTGGTGATTCCATCACCTACGGAAAGAATCAGTACGAGATCATGACGGATGCTGAAGCGCTGCTTGTCTTCACGGAGTGGAACGAATTCCGCAATCCCGATTTCGCCGAGATGAAGAAACAGCTGAAAGAGAACATCGTCTTCGACGGCCGCAATCTCTACGATCCGAAACGGATGGCGGAACTCGGATTCGATTACTTCAGCATCGGCCGACCGCATTACGCACCCGAAGCAGTTTTCCAGAACAATGTCCATTCCATAAAAAAAGTCGCATAACTCAAACGATCACAATTAAATTTTGGAGCATTCAATGTTACGTTCAACCTTTCGTTCACTCCCTTTTTGGGCACAAGATTCCCTCAGAAACACCCGCGCCAGCGTTCTTTCGCTTCCTTACCGCGGCACCGGCAGGACCTGTCCTGTCTGCGGAAAGAATTCACGAAAATTCAAGAATTACGGAATTCTGGACCGCAAAGACGGTCAATGCACGCAATGCGGTGCACTGGAACGTCACCGTTTTGCCTGGCTCTATTTCGAACGCATGACGAATCTGTTCGACGGCACATTCAAGAAGATGCTCCATGTCGGCGCGGAACGCGGTTTCGAACCGAGACTCCGCAAAGCACTCGGACTCGGCTATACCACTGCCGATCTGTTCGATCCGCGCGCCGATGTAAAATTAGACGTGACCGATATTCAGTATTCCGATAATGTGTTCGATGTGATCTACTGCAGCCATGTGCTTGAGCATGTGAGCGATGACAAGAAAGCAATGCGCGAATTCTACCGCGTTCTGAAACCGGGCGGATGGGCAATCCTGCTCGTGCCGATCCTCAACGGCGACAATGCGACATTCGAGAATCCCGAGATCACTTCTCCGGAAGAGCGTCTGGCGATCTACGGTCAGGAAGACCACGTTCGGAAATACGGCAACGACTATATCGACCGGCTCCGCGAAGCGGGCTTCACCGTAAAGAAATCGACCGTCTATGACATCTTCACTTCCGAAGAACGTGAACGGATGGGACTCACTGATTCGTGCGGAGATATCTTCTTCTGCACAAAACCGAAAGCGGATGCGTAAACAGCGCATCGCACACTGAATTTTAATTGAAAGAAGAACATGAAAACTGAACTGCTGCAGAAGATCCAGAACAAAACATTCACCGTCGGCGTGGTCGGACTCGGCTACGTGGGATTACCGCTGAATCTCTGTTTCGTTGAAAAGGGACTCCGTTCCATCGGTTTCGATATCGACACGAAGAAGACAGACGCGCTGAAGAATAAACAGTCTTACATCAAACACATTTCATCCGAACGGATCGCAAAAGCGGTGGACACCGGGCTCTTCTGCGCAACGACGGATTTCTCCCGCGTAAAGGAATGCGATGCTGTGCTGATCGCCGTCCCCACACCGCTCAACAAGAACCGCGAGCCGGAGATGGAATACATCGTCTCCACCTGCGAATCGATCTATCCGCATTTGCGCAAAGGACAATTGATCGTCCTTGAGTCGACAACATATCCGGGCACCACCGAAGAAGTGATGGTACCGATCCTTGAGAAGAGCGGATTGAAACTCGATGTGGATTTCTACGTTGCGTTCTCCCCCGAGCGTGAGGACCCGAACAACCCGAACTATACGACGGAAACGATCCCGAAAGTGGTCGGCTCCACCTCACCGGACGGACTGGAAGTGGCGGATAAGTTATATTCGCAGATCGTCATCAAGACCGTTCCTGTTTCTTCCACTCAAGTAGCTGAAGCAACAAAGCTGATGGAGAACATTTTCCGCTCCGTGAACATCGCACTGGTGAACGAACTGAAAGTGACCTTCTCCAAAATGGGGATCGACATCTGGGAAGTGATCAACGCAGCGAAGACAAAACCGTTCGGTTTCATGCCGTTCTATCCTGGCCCCGGACTCGGCGGACACTGTATCCCCATCGATCCGTTCTATCTTACATGGAAAGCGAGAGAGTTCGGCGTCCACACACGCTTCATCGAACTCGCCGGAGAGATCAACACATCCATGCCTGATTACGTCATCCAACGCGCGATGGAAGCACTGAACGACAGCGGCAAAGCGCTGAAGAATTCCAGAGTGCTCATACTCGGTCTCGCCTACAAAGCGAATGTCGATGACGACCGAGAATCACCGAGCTATACGCTGATGGAAAAACTCGAAGCAAAAGGAGCAACGGTCGAGTACAACGATCCGCACGTTCCGGTGATCAAACCGACACGCGAACATCCGCAGTTCATCGGAAAGAAAAGTGTTCCCGTCAGCGGAAATTATGACCTGATTCTGATCTCGACAGCACACAACGAATATTCCGCGTTAGATCTCACTCAATACGGGATTCCCGTTGTCGATACTCGCAATGTCGTCAAAACCGCTTCATCGCTGCTCTACAAAGCGTGATCTTTTCATTCCTTTGTGTCTTTGTGTGAGCGTTGTTATATCAGATGGACGACACCTTTAGCCCGTAAGCAGGAGGTGTAGTCCATCGTTCGTTTATTTCTTCTCGTTCACATTTGATTTTATTCGTGTTATTCGTGGATCGTTCTTTGAGTCTTTGTATGAGTGTTCTTTCTTCTTTCCTTTCGTCTTTGTGACCTTCGTGCACTTGGTGCCTTAGTGGTATGGTTTTTTCAAAATATTCAACCGCCCTGCCGCCCCATTCATCGACAAAACCCTTAGTTTCATCGATTTTTCCCCAAATTCAGCAGTTTTGAAGGTATTTTAACACTGTTCAAATGATTGGACAACCGTTAAAATCCTATGAAGACCATCTCAACAATTATCATTTTTATCACGATCCTGACCGCCGCAGACCGGGACAGCACGCTGGTATTTCCGCTGCTCCCTCCGCTTCGCGTCATTCAGGATGCAGCCGTTCAGCATAGTCCGCTGCTCAAACGCGAAAGCGAATCGGTAAAGATGCGCCGGCAGGATCTGAGCATCACCAAAACGAACTGGCTGAAAGGACTCACTGTTGAAGCATCGTCGCAGTACGGTTCGTACGGCGACCAGTCTGTCAATAAATTATATCTCGGCAATCGCGTTGGAGCATCGATCAAGATCTCGCTGGATGATATCCTCTCACTCGGCAGCAGGACCGAGAAGGATGAAGCGGCGATCGCTTCTGCTGAATACAATCAGCAGAATCTCGAACGCGAACTGCGCCAGATCGTCGCACAGCAGTATGTGAAGATCCAGACCAGTCTCACGCTCGTGCAGATATGCGCTCAGGGATATCACAACGCCGTCACCAATCAACAGAATGCCGAATCAAAATTCCGCAGCGGCGAAATTGCATTGTATGACTACAGCCGCATCCTCGATCTGGTCACGTCATCATCGCTCACGCTCGAGCGGACCCGCGGCGAACTCCGTCAGGATTGGACCGTGCTGGAAGAGGCCATCGGTGTTTCCATCGAATCACTCCGGGGTGCAGAATGACACTCGTTCAATTCCTCCGCATCATCGCCGGCAGGATCCGGTTCATCGTCATCGTTCCGTTGCTCCCCGCCGTGATCGTTTTTCTGCTGACGATGAACGATACAAAAGAATATAAAAGCAGCACACTCATCTACACCGGACTTGCCAGCACTCCCGATGCGCTGGAGAGCAGCAATGCGCGCATCGATAATTATGCCGTCAACAATTCCTTCGACAATCTGCTGAACCTGATCTCGTCACGGGAGATCCTTGAACGGACCGGATTGAAACTGCTCTCGGTCCATCTGCTGCAGACGGAACCGAAACAGGGAGTGATCGGAGAGGATCTCTTCAAACAGCTGCAGAAGATCACCGATCCCGAATTCCGGAACAGAATGATCGCCGGAAATAATGCCGATACAACATTCGCCCGATTGTGGCGCGAACATACGTCCCCTTCGGTACGGATGTATACGGATAACGATAAGCTTCCCTACTGTCCCGAATACATCGAGGGAAATCTGAAGATGAAACGAGCCGGCATCAGTGATATGCTTGAGATGTCCTATGCATCGTACGACGCAGCATCGACTCAGCTGACCCTGAAGATCCTTACGGGAATATTCATGACGGAATTCAAATCCCTGAAGAGTCAGGATGCTCAGAATCTTGTGAAATTCTTCTCACAGGAGACCGAGACCGCCGAGACACGGCTGAATGCCATCGCTGCGGAACTGAAAGAATACCGTATCGCGAACGGCATCATCAATTATGATGAGCAGACGAAGCAGCTCACCGTTGAGGAAATGTATATGAACGGTGAACTCCGCGAGGAACTCCGTAAATATGCCGCTTCCGAAGCATCACTGGCGGACCTGAACCAGAAACTGGGCAACCGCTCGGAACGGATCGCGAACAATCAGACCATTGTGGACCTGCGTGAAGAGCTGGCAAAAGCATCATCCGAACTGCTCACGCTCCAATCCGTAGATGAACATTCACCGCGCATCGACATGCTTCAGAAGAAGGTGAATGAACTGAAACTGCAGATGAAGAATTCCCTCACAAAGTATTCCGCACTGGAACACACAGAAGAAGGAACGAATATCGCTCTGCTGGAACAACAATGGATCTCGCAATACATCGCCACGGTTGAAGGAAAGGTCCGTATCGATGTGTTCAAGGAACGCCGAAGCGAGTTCCGCGGTCGCTTCAATAAATTCGCTCCGCTCGGCTCGTCGCTTCACAAATATGAACGGGATATCGACGTCGCGGAAAAGGAATATCTGGAACTGCTCCACAGTTTGAACATGGCACGGCTTCGACAGCAGAATCTTGAAGCATCCACCACCATTAAAGTGCTGGACGAACCGATCCTGCCGCTGAAAGCTGAGCCGGCTAAACGCTCACTCCTTTTGATCGGCGCATGGCTCATCAGTGCATTCCTCAGCATCGTCATCATTACGGCATTGGAATTACTGGACAGGAATATCCGCACTCCGGAACGGGCTGTATTGTTCTCCGACCTTCCGGTCTTGGCGGCGTATCCGGACCTTGCTTCCGTAACAGCGGACGAGGCAGGACAGAATGCCTTCTCTCTCATCAAACATCAGATCCTTCGTAATTTCAAACTGGAACTGCTCAACGCTCCGAACACCGGCACTCCGAAGATCATCGCCGTTGCCAGCATACTGAATGATGAAGGAAAATCGACCGTTGCTGCAGAACTCGCTCAATTGCTGACGGCGCAGGGGAACAGCGTTCTCATTCTGACCCCCGATGAACTACTGCCGGAGAACAACAACGCTCTCCATTATGAAGTGCCGAATAATTTTTCCACCATCACCGCCTGTCATGAGCTGACGGAAATCAATGACGGCTTAGGAAAAGATTTCATCATCATCGAACTCCCGTCATTCCAGGGGAATGAGATCCCCGTCCACCTGCTCCGCCGGTCCGCACTCATTCTTTTCGTGATGCGGGCGGACAGGATCTGGCGTCGGTCGGATTCCGCTGTCTTGAAATATATCACCTTCCCCGAAGGACCGAAGATCCACAGTGTCGTGAACGGCGTCCATCTCGAACGGATCGAGGAATTCGTCGGCGAACTGCCGACGGCCAGAAGTTCTTTCCGTTCCTTCATCAAACGGATGGCAGAATTCCGTTTCCAAACATCAAGAGGTAAGGCATGAGCCGCGGGGACATCATCTGCATCGGGAATCCGACCTGGGAAGGAGATTACGCAAAATCGACCGTTCAACTGCTGACCGAACTCGCGCGTGATTACCGCATTCTCTATGTGGATTATCAATTCACGCTGAAGGATATCGCAACAACCGTGCTTGGTAAACAGAATGCACCGGTCTCCCGCATGCTGGGAATCAGCCGGCGACTCCGCGCTCTGCCGTTGGAGAACTGCTCGTTGGTGTATGTGCTCACTCCTCCGCCCGTCATTCCCGTGAATTGGATGAAGAATGATGAGACCTACCATACAGCACAATCATTGAATGCACGGATCATCCTCCGCTCCATCCGCACCGCCATGAAGAAAATGGAGATAAAGGATCCGATCGTCATCAACGCATTCAATCCTTCTCTCGGACT
>JBMOHT010000171.1:0-8211 GCA_049317705.1 Bacteroidota bacterium
TTCTTCCTGTCGACAAAATGGAGTTCCAGGATCCAATGTCTCTTGTTGCCGAATTTATCCAACCCCAGAATGTCGGCATGATTGTCCGGATGGACATCAAGACAGAGATCGTTCGGATTATCGGGCTGTTCATGAGGGAACGGACCGACGATATGTCCGGAGATGGCATTCCCGAATTCGTATCCGTACCGTTTCGCAAGATCGACGGCATAATTGAAATATTCTGCACCGGTCAAAGCAGTTCGTTCAAAATACCATGCGTTGGCTTCGTGCCAGGCCGCTTCAACATCGTTCTTCAATTTCAGTTTCAGCGGATCGTTCCCGAGCACATACGTTCTTCCAAGATCGGCTTCGAAACCTTGATGGACGGGATGGAAATCGAAGAAGAGAATATCATCTTTTTGGATCACCAGGTCGGGCGGATCGGCGATGAACGGCTGGAGAGTATTGATACCGGTCCGGACGATCTTTTTGGACCAGTGCTGTTCGATGCTGAATTCTTCCCGTGCGATCGTCACGATCTCACTGCACAGTTCCTTCTCTGTTTTTCCGGGAACGATCAATCCTTTCGCCTCTACGGCGGCAAACAGAATCTTGGCTTTATTCTCTGCCAAATCAAGATTTTCTCTTACGGTACTCATACTGTTCAACAATTGATGATGAAGCTGTTTCGTTTGCTTATACGATGCTGTCCCTTCGGAATTTCACAACATGCCACGCACTTTAGAAGTGCGTGGCATGTCCGTTCTCAGCAAATTGATTGTTCATTATTTTAGCAAAATAAGTTTCTTGGTTGCAGTGAACGCTCCGGCGCGGAGTGTATAAAAATACATGCCGCTTGATACGTTCGAGCCGTTGAATTGAACGGAATATGTCCCTGCATCTTTCGATTCGTTGACCAGCGCTGCAACTTCTCTGCCGATCGCATCATACACTTTCAATGTTACAAATGAATTATTCGCTAATTGATAATTGATATTTGTTGACGGGTTGAACGGATTGGGATAATTCTGGGAGAGTGAGAATCCTTCGGGAAGTGCACTGCTTCTTGCAACACTTGTCAATGCCTGCCATGTCCCCGATACTTTTAATGGAAGGGTATTGTTCTCGATATTGGTGCCGTTGCCCAGCTGACCGTTATAATTGTATCCCCACGCCCAGACCGAACCGTCACTCTTTACCGCAAGTGTATGCGTGCCGCCGCCGGTCACGGCGACCACGCCGGTTAAATTTTTCACTTTGGTCGGATGATACTCATAGAGATCATTTGAATCCTTTACTCCGATCCCAAGCTGACCGGCACTATTGTTTCCCCACGTCCACACAGTCCCATCGTTCTTCAATGCGATGGAATGTTGAAATCCTCCGGTCATGACAGTGATGCCGGAAAGACCGTTCACCTGACGCGGGAATGTTGCAAACGCCTCCGTATTATTACCCAACTGGAAATACGTATTGTTTCCCCATACCCACACCGTTCCGTCATTCTTAATGGCAAATGAATTTCCGGCAGATCCGGAAATGGACGTGACGCCTGTAAGTCCGCTCACCTGCCTCGGATAATCGCTCGGTGATTCATTTTCGATTCCAAGTTCGCCGGAAGAATTATTTCCCCACGCCCAGACAGTTCCATTCTTCTTGAGTGCAAGAGAATGGAACGATCCTGCCGCAATGGCGATCACTCCTGATATGCTGTCGATTTTCGCCGGAATTGTACTCATTCCCATTCCATTCCCAAGTTGACCGTAGTACCCCCATCCCCATGCCCAGACTGTACTGTCCTTTCTCAACGCAAGGCAATGATTCTCTCCGGCGGCAATAGCGATCACTCCGGAGAGACCGACAGCCTTCACGGGAAGATTTCTCTTATTATTAAACGACTCATCTCCGAGTTCACCGTGCGTATTGAAGCCCCAGCACCACACGGTGCTGTCGCTTTTCAACGCGATGGAATGATTCCCTTCGCCGGCAACAGCGATGATACCCGATAGACCTTTCACAAGCACGGGAGTATTCTTATCGTCGAACGTACTGTCGCCTAACTGTCCGGAGACATTGCTTCCCCACGTCCGTACGGTTCCATCCTTGCATAACACGAGAGAATAATAATTTCCTGCTGCGATGATCTGTGCGGAACCAACAGTGTGCACCAGAGTCAGTGCAAAAAGAATTATGCTGATCACCGCTGCAGGGCGGACTGCTGTTGTACTGTGCCGGTTGTTGTTCACGGGAAATTATTCCTTTATGTGATTATGATATCATTCAAAAAATTGCAGCATCGTACGCACGTTTGATGGATCAATAAACTTCTTACGGAAGTTCATTTCATTCAATAACCACTTCTGATATACTCATCTGTCCAAGACTCTCCGTACCAAAGTCAGCATTCTCCAGAGAATACAGCATTTCGATACATAGTAACTGCTGTTTCGTTGCGACCGGATAACGCAGAACATTCGCCTGTGCACGGGGAGTGAATGATGTTCCGGATGCTACTCCTTCTCTCCCGTTTGCATTCCTATGAAAATGACCCGAACATGACTCTTCGGATCCACGATCACAAATCCGGATTTGATCTTACCATTCTCGTGACCCTTCGACTGATGTGAAGATACTAAAATCAACGGACAAAACAATCCGATTATTGGGCGGGAATATCCCGCAAATGATCATATCATCACAGCGCATTCAGCTTAATGCTGTGCGCTGCAATCCGGACATAAACCATGGGAGATGTCTGTGTTGGAATGTTCCTGGATGAAATCCTCCAGCACGGTCCATTCGCCGTTCTCATCACGGATCTTCTTGCAGCGAGTGCACATCGGCAGGAGCCCGCGGAGCGTCTTCACCTGTGCGAACAGATCCTTCAGTTCCATGATGAGCTTCTCTTTCTCGCGTTCACTCTGTTTCCGTTCGATGGAATAGAGGATCACCCGAACCATCAGTTTGCCGTCGATCTGGCCTTTCACGAGATAATCCTGCGCGCCGCGCTGGATGGATTCCAAACCGACATTGTTGTCGTCGAGTCCGGTAAGGATCACAACGGGGACCTCCTTGAAGGAATCCACCAGTTGAATCCCGCTTTTCAGCGTGTGACCGTCCGGCAGCGAGAGATCGAGCAGTACAACATCCGGAACGGATACCGCGACCGACTCGCGTGCGTTCAGCAGTGTGGAGACATGAGTGAGCTCATGCTTGAACCGCGGCTCACCGGCAAGCATCTCTTTCACCAGCCGTGCATCGCCGGGATTGTCCTCAACGAGAAGTATTTTTATCGGATTCAGATTCATGATTTCCTTTTCGGCGGGAATTTGACGAGCGTCAGCCAGAAATTCTCAAGGTTCCGTATGACGGTGATGAACTCGTTCAAGTCCACCGGTTTGGTAAGATATGCGCTTGCATGAAGATCGTAACTCTTCAGGATGTCCTTCTCATCATCGGACGTTGTCAGAACGATGACCGGAATGCGTTTCAGTTCCGGATCGCTCTTCACTTCGCTCAGAACATCCAGTCCCCGTTTGCGCGGAAGATTCAGATCGAGCAGGATAAGATCGGGATGCGTGTTGTTACTGTTGCGCAGGATCGTCATCGCTTCCACACCGTCCTTTGCAATGATGAGTGTGTTGGCGACTTTGCCCTCCTTGAAGACCTCCTGCACCAGACGGGAATCGCCGGGGTTATCTTCTACAAGAAGGATGGTGATCGGTTCTACATGGGAAGATTGTTCCATAGATCAAGACACTTTCAACTGGGATGAAATAGTAAAAATGAATGTTGTACCCTGACCGGGACGGGATTCGACACGAATACTCCCGTGATGCCGTTCAACGATATTCTTACAGATCGTGAGTCCGATGCCCGTGCCGGGATATTCCCCCGGTGAGTGGAGGCGCTGGAAGATCTCGAAGATCTTTTCGAAATATGCCTCTTCGATGCCGATGCCGTTATCCTTCACGAAGAAGGTCCAGTGTGTCTCATCGTTTGAGACGCCGACTGAAATGACCGGAGCGACATCCCCGCGGAATTTGAGTGCGTTACCGATAAGATTCTGGAACAGCTGCACAAGCAGTTCGTGATGACCGACGATCACCGGCAGCGGCGCACAGTCGATCACTGCGCCGGTCTCGCGGATACTGATCTGAAGATTCAGCTTCACATCGTTGATGACGGAATTGCAGTCCACCACTGTCAGCGGCGACGTATCGCGCGTGGTGCGGGAATAGACAAGGAATGACTGGATCATCTTCTGCATCCGGTTCGCTCCGTCCACCGCAAAGCCGATGAAGTCGTTCGCGTCCTGATCCAGTTTATCCTTATACCGATTTTCGAGCAGCTGAGTATAACTGGAGATCATCCGCAGCGGTTCCTGAAGATCGTGGGAAGCGATGTACGCGAACTGTTCCAATTCCACATTGGTATTCTTCAGTTCCTTCGTCAATTCTTTCAGTTGTTGCTCGGCCTTCTTCCGTTCGGTGATCTCCGTGATGACAGCAACAGAGCGGGCCGCATGTCCGTTCTCGTCCTTTTCCGAGATCGCTGAAAGTAGGACATCGATCACTTCACCGTTCTTCTTGACGAACTGATATTCAATATTGGAGCATTGACCGGTCCTGAGGAATTCGGGAAGAACGACGTCGCGTGCGTAATTCCTGGATGCTTCAGTGAGGAATTCCGTCGAACGGCGACCGATCACTTCTTCCCTCGTATATCCCATTGTGGAGAGCCAATAGTCACTGACACTCACCAGTATTCCCTGTGCATTGATGGAGTGAAGCATCACCGGAGTGTTATTATAGATATACCGGTATTTCTCTTCACTTGATCGTAATGCTTCCTCCGACAGTTTCCGTTCGGTGATATCCAGACAATGTCCGATATATCCGATGAATTCCCCTTTGCTGTCGAACCGCGGAGACCCTTCATCGATGAGCCACCGGAAGACACCGTCCGCCCGGCGCAGACGATATTCCATGCTGAAACTTTCGCGGCGGTCGAACGCCTGAACATAGATATCGACGCACCGCTTGAGATCATCCGGATGGACCCCTTCCGCCCAGCCGTATCCCATTTCCTGTTCCGGGGTGCGGCCGGTAAAATCGAGCCAGACGGAATTGAAGAATGTGCATCCCTTATCCACTCCCGCGAGCCACACCAGGGCCTGACCGGAATTCATCAGCGTACGATAGGACTGTTCACTTTCTTTCAGCGCTTCTTCATTCTGCTGTTTCTCGGCCAACGATCTCAACAGCGGACGATACCCGGCGACATAGATGATCGGAAGCGCAAGAATAAAAAAAATGACCGTCGACATCAGCGTTTCGGTCCAGTGCGAATCGGGGAACAGCCATCCGAACATGAAATGACCGGCGATGTCGATCAGTACAATCGCAACGATAGCGATGGTAAAAAACCTGTACGTAAAATTCTTGTTGGTCATCAGTTGTCAGCGATCTGATCAACTTCAAGACGGATCATCATTCCGTACTGCGATCTTTTTAAAATGAAAAAACCTCGTTCACGCTTTTACGTTACGGAGGTTTGCATCCACAAGGCTTCCCTGCGACCTTCCTCGAAAAAAACTTTCCATGAAGATAGAGAAGCAAGGTCCTAACATCAATATGTATTTTGGCGTCGAATATTCCCCGTCGACGATTAATCAGACAGATTTATCCTTATCGTTCGCTGACACCAGATATTTCGGAATGACCGCCGTATAGCCCATCAATACACCGATCGTGCCGAGGGTTGCCGAGATGAATTTCTGCACCGCTACGGAGATACTCGCATCGAATCCGCCGTGCGACACCAGCAGTTTCAGCGTCACCGCCAGCTGCAAAGGATTCTTCGGCCGGCCGAGTCTGTCCGTAAGTCCGTCGCGGGAAAGTCCTGCCCGCGTTGCAAAGACCCCCATCACATCCTGCACAGCGTTCGGACTCACAGCGCCAAAATCATCGCGCTGACGGTAGACCAATTCCGTCTGTCCGGCATTCCACGGATGAATGTGAGGAATACCGGGGGGCATTTTAATGACATCGCCGCTCTTCGCGCTTTTCTTATCATTCCCTATTACATAGAATGCATTTCCTGAGACGATCTCGAATGTTTCGGTCCAGGTGCTGTGGAAATGTTTCGGAACATTCGCCTGTGCACGCGGAGGGAAATGATGTTCCAGCAGCCAGCCCATTCCATTGGTCTCGGCTTCCGTTTCCTTCACGATCACTCTGACGTGACTTTTGGGATCCTCGATGACAAATCCTGCTGTGATCATTTGCTCCTCTTCATTCATGGACAAGATGACTGTTTCGAACACCGTGACTCTGTTCTATGCAAGATAATAATTTCAAAAGATAAAACAATCCGTTTTGCACCTCAAAATCTCCGCAAACAGACAGAAGCATAGCATTATTTGGGATGATTCTGTATGTTCATTCCGATGGAATCTCTCTCTGAATATTGCGCCGAAGGAACTATCATTCGCGAGCGGATGGAAAAGGCCGGAAATGATGCTGAACTCCGTGTCATCTCGTTCACTCCTGCTATTCCAACAAAGAATCCTGCAATTGTGTTCGTGGCGGGCTGGATCTCACAGATGGATGCGTGGAAGAGCGTTCTGCAGGAAATGACGAAAGATTTTCCCGTCCTCTATATTGAGACTCGGGAGAAGATCTCCTCCCGCATGAGTGCTGACGCCGAATACAGTATCGAAGCGATCGGCAGCGACATCGTTCAACTGATCGAACAATGGAAACTTCCCGACAACGAATATTTCCTCGCCGGAAGTTCGCTTGGAGCGACCGTGATCGTGGAATCATACCACGCATTGAAGTCCCGCCCCGCCGCCATCGTGCTGATCAGTCCGAACGCTGTGTTCAGAGTCCCGATGCTCTGGAAGGTCGTCATCACCCTGTTCTATCCGCCGATGTATCTCGTCATAAAGCCGTTCGTGAAATTCTATCTGAAACATTTCCGCATGAACGTGCAGGCGGACGGTGCTCAGTACAAAAAATACAGCAGCGCTCTGGACGGAGCGGATCCGTGGAAGCTGAAGAAAGCGGTGATCGCCGTGTCGCGGTATTCCATTTGGCATCGGCTCGCTTCGCTGGACCGACCGGTGCTGCTCATCGGCGCACTGCAGGACCTGCTGCACGAACCGGGTCACTTTCAAACGATCGCATCAAAGATCCCCCGCGTAACGGTTGTGGACCTGAATACGAATGCTGAAACACACAGTCCGCGCACTGTTGCTGCGATCAGAACTTTTCTTGCTGCTCTACCGAAGTAACCGACGCACACTCTTCACAGGAGACCTATGCGAAAGATCAAGATCATCCTCAATCCCACAGCCGGAATGAATTCGGCAAGCAAAAGGATCCCGCTGATCGAGAAATTATTCCTTCAGCACGGTTTGGATTATGATATCGTCCTGACACTACGAAAAGGACATGCAGCCGAGATCGCCGAGCAGACTGACGGCAGCGAATTTGATGTGATCGTCGCGGCCGGCGGGGACGGTACCTGCAATGAAGTGCTGAACGGACTGATGATGGCGAAACATGCAGGACAGAAAATTCCCGCAATGGCAGCGCTGCCGATAGGGCGCGGGAATGATTTCCACCACGCGATGGGACTGCCGCACGGTGTTGAGGAGAATATCAATATTATCGCACGAGATCATCGGCAGGCGATGGATGTGGGGAAAGTGACCGGCGGATATTTTCCGCACGGACGATATTTCGGGAACGGTATCGGCGTGGGATTTTCCACTATCGTCGGTTTTGAAGCGGCAAAATTGAAGTTCATCCACGGATTCATCACGTACGTTGTTGGGGCAGTGAAGACCCTCTTCCTCTATTATCATGCACCGGACCTTATGATGGAATTGGACGAACAGGTGCTGCATCAACGATCCATTGAAACTTCGGTGATGATCGGCAGAAGATTCGGCGGTGCGTTCTTCATTGCTCCAAGCGCAGTGAATAACGACGGGTTGTTCGACCTCTGCATCACGGCAAATCCGCCGCGGCTTGCCATGCTCAATGTGATGGCAAAATATATGAAAGGGACCCAGCATACGAGTCCTTACGTTGCCGCTCACCGCGCGCGCCGCGTTGTGCTGACCGCGAAGGACGGAGCACTGGCGGTACATGCGGACGGCGAGACGATCTGTGAAAAAGGGGAACGGATCGAGATCGAGTGTCTTCCGAAGGAGAT
>JBMOHT010000172.1:0-8159 GCA_049317705.1 Bacteroidota bacterium
GAACACTTTGTACGTATACTGCGCTTCAACATTGATCTCCGAGCCGATATAGTTGCCGCCGCCTTTCGGACTCACATTCGATAGTGCGGTGGAAAGACCGACCTTCCCCATCCACTTGTTCGGTACGAAATCATGGGATGCATTTAGGAACAGACCAGTCACTCCAAGTCCCTGATTTGAAATATCGTGGACCGCAGAATAGTACCGGTTCACCACTTTCGGATCAGGGAACAGCAGCAGCGAACGATGGTTGCTGTAGATCGCCGTCGGTGACCCATACACATTTCCTGTAATGACGCTGCTGACGGATTTATCAGTAGCTCCGTTGTTGTCGCCCGTTGTGAAGATCATTTCAAATGCGATGCGGTCATTGACGGTCTGTCCAAATTTATAATAGAGCGATGCATTTACCGCTACTCCGAAAATATCCGCATAACTGCCGCTGCCCGTGGTCCCCACCGTATCGATCGTTCCAAAGTTCGCCATCACAAAACCGTCTGCCCATAATCGTCCCGTCACAAAATCCCTGTTATACGCTGAATGACCGCCGAACCAAACGATATCTGCCTCATATTTTGAGGTCGGGAAACTGAGCCGCGTCGCTCCGTTGTATTCGGCAAGCGTGCTGTTCAGTCCTTGACCCAAAACGGAAATACCTCCGCCGCTCTTCCCTCTGTCCCATGCATACCAGAGATCAGCTCCGATCTCCACGCGGGGAGTGATGCGCGATTCGATATCCGCCATCCACAAAGCAACATCATCATTATCGTTGATCGTGTTCTCATACAGCTGGTAATAGCCGCCGCGGAACTGCGTTTCTTTATTCAGGTAACTGAAGAATGTCGCGCCTACTCCTTGTGTTCCCCAATACGCTAATTTATATCCGCTGGACTGTGCGGTACTGACGGCACTGATATTCGGATCACGAACATTGTCAAAGATCCTCTGCAGACCGATCACGGCATTCCACGGTGCATCGGTCGGATGGATATCAACGTTCGCCAGAAGTGTCTGCAGATTCACTTGTCCTCCGTTGATGCCGCCTCCAACGTTCCCTCCGGTTCCATATGCTGCATCACCCCACGTCATATCGATCTTGAACAGACTCCGGAACGTGGCAACACCATCCAAGATAGACGGTGAGTAAATGAACATCGGAACGAACCGCTGTTCGATGAATGAGGAGGTCTTGGCGGATGTATTTGTCGTATTCGGACCGAACATGCGGCCGATGATCTGTCCCCTGAGCAATTCATTCGTCGGTGCGACATCCGAAGCAGTCGCGCGGGTGAACCAATATCCGATGAATCTGAATTCCGGCGGTTTCGGATCGGCCACTCGAAACGAACGGTCGAACACACTCAAGGAATCCTGCGGAAAGAGAAGCTGAGCAATGAACGCAGAAAGGAATAGACGAAGAAGGAACGTAGACGTTTTCATGACTTCTTCCTGATATATGGACCCGCAGGATTCTTCATCCTGCAGGTCCGTGTGGTAGGAATTATTGCTTTACATATTTCTGGACATAGATCGCATATTTTGTCCCTGCGATGGTCGTGCTTCCGAATCCGCCGGCAGCTGTCGGTGCAGAAACTCCGGAAAGAGCTGGTGTGGTCTGGATGATCTCATACGACATATTGCTGCCGCTGATCGCAAAGATTCCGGTGGAAGTGACTGCGGACGGTGATGCCTGATTCGCAACGATCGTATTGATCTTTGCACCTTTGGTTGTGGAAGCGGATGCTGTATCGGAATAGGTCGATTCGGTCGTCGTGATCGTTCCGGTGAAGGTTGTCGTCACGTTAGCACTGTCCACCTGGGTAACGGTGTACGATTTATCACTGTTGAAGACCGCCGTCAGTTTTTTCACTTTGAACGGTGCTCCGCGAAGACCGATGGCGATATTGGTCCCTTCAGAGACCCATGTTCCGACGATCGGAGCAGTGACTACCGGTGTAACAACAGCGTCATCCTCTTTTTTACATCCGATGGCGCTCAACAGTGCAAGTGTTACCAACAGCATGAGAAGTTTTTTCATAAATCCTCCTTAGGATTTTTAGTGATGGAAATGATGTGGATTATGTTGAATGATGCATATCTTTTAATGCGCGTTTGAGGATCTTACCGCTGTGCCCTTTTGGAAGTTCGTTGATCAGTTCAAAGTATTTCGGGATCTTATATTTCGCCAGCTTACCGGAACAGTATTCCCGGAACTGTTCCCCGCTCGTTTGCGCATCCTTTTTCATTACGATGAATGCTTTCCCCACCTCGCCCCATTTTGCATCCGGAACGCCCACCACGGCGACCTCGGCAACATCGGGATGCGTATACAGATAATGCTCGATCTCGGCGGGATACACATTCTCTGCTCCGCTGATGAACATATCTTTCTTCCGGTCTACCACATAAAAATATCCCTCCGGATCGCACCGGACGATATCGCCGGTGTGGAACCAGCTATCAACGATCGCTTCTGCTGTCGCCTTTGGATTGTTCCAATACCCGGGAGTGACCACCGGAGATTTCATCAGAAGCTCTCCCGGTTCGTTCACTCCTGCCGGTTCTCCGGAATCCTTTACGATCTTTGTTTCGATATAGAAATTCGGGAATCCGATAGAACCTTTTTTCCTGATCGCATCCTCTTCCGGAAGGGAGAAACAATTCGGTCCGACCTCCGTCAATCCGAATCCCTGCCTGATCGGAACGCCTTTCTTCTGCCACAACTCGATCTGAGGGATCGGCATCGGTTCACCTCCGACGATCGCAAATCGAACGGACTCAAATGTGGTCCGTTCGAACGCTGATGTTTCACTCATCATTTTCATCATGGTCGGAACACCGAAGAGAACCGTTACTTTCTCTTTGTCGCACAATTCAACGATGCGGTCCGCATTGAATGAATTCAGAAAGATGATCGTTGCTCCGTGATGGATGAACGGCGTCGTCAGCACATGCCAGCCGCCGGTATGGAAGAACGGTGCGAACGTCAGTGTCACATCGGTGCTGGTGATGTTCAGACGCATTTCCGTATTGATGGAATTCCAAAAGATCATTGCATTGGTGATGAGTGCCCCTTTCGGCCGCCCTGTTGTGCCGGACGTATAGAGGATCATACACGGATCATCGAACTTCACATTTACATCCACCGGCATTGAGAGCAATGTTGAATTAGCGATCACTTTGCTCAATCGGTCGATCGTGCTCTGTTGTGAGGGGATCTTCTCTGCTGCTATCTCTCTCAGCACAGAACGATACTGTTCCTGAACGATCAGCAGTTTCGCTGCACAATCTGTGAGGATGAACTCGATCTCCCTTGGTGACAATCTGAAATTCACCGGCACCAGGATCGCACCGATCTGCTGCACGGCAAAATACAGGAACAGATATTCAATGGTATTCTGTGAAAGCACTGCGACCCGGTCACCGTATTGGATCCCGTATTCCTCCTGCAGAATTCGTGACAAGCGGTTCGTTATGGCATACATCTCCGCGTAGGAATAGCTCTTTCCCGCAGCATCATCCTTTACCGCGGTCTTCGCCGGTGTGTATAATGCCCAACGCTCCAGCCATTGCGTTCGGAATGTTGAAGGTTCACTCATTGATATTTCACTGTTCAAACTGTTTCTGTGTAATTGATATCGGTTCCGTACGTTTCTTTCACGAATGATAATGCCGCAAACGCGATCACAAACACGATCCCTCCGATCAACAATGCACTGTTGATCAGTCCCAGATCGTGACGAAGGGAATTCAGCCATAAGGACATTGGCACCACCATGGAACGGACAAAATTCGGCACCGACGTTGCAACGGTCGCCCGGATATTCGTTCCGAAATTCTCCGCCGCCATCGTCAGGAAGACCGTCCAATACCCTTGCCCCAGACCGACAACAAGGATCACCATCATGAACGTATCTGCATTTGCATTCACCATATTCAGTGTCAGCACGGAAAGGATCGCCATCGCAATAAAACAGAACCAGACGACAGTCTTTCTGCTTTTGATCATCTCACTCACGATACCGCTCAATCCGCTGCCGATCGCCAGACCGATCGCCTGCCATTTCAATGTTTCCGCTGCCGTGATCGTCCGCGAAAGATTCAGCGCAGCTCCGAACTCGGGGGAAAATGTTATCACAATTCCGGAGACATACCAGATCGGTACTCCTACAGCGATCACAGCCAATAATTTCATCATCAGTTTCCGCGAACGGAAGAAGATCAGAATATCACCGCGCGTCACTGTTGTTTTCTTCTGCGCTTCGAACATGTCCGACTCACGAAGTGCGAACAGACGCATCACCAGCACAATGAATCCCATTCCCCCGCCGACGAAATATGCCACCCGCCAGTCAAAGGAACTCCCGACAAATGAAGCTGTCAGCGCGCCGACAAGTCCGAGAAAGGATATCACCGTCGTCCCATATCCGCGGTAATTCTTCGGAAGGATCTCGGAAACGAGCGTGATCCCTGCGCCAAGTTCACCGGCAAGCCCCATGCCCGCGACGAACCGGAGAATCGCATAGGTATTGATATCCGTAACGAATCCGTTCATCACATTCGCTGCCGAGTACATCGTAATGGTGGAAATGAGAGCGATCTTTCGTCCGAACTTATCTCCGATCACTCCCCACGCTATTCCTCCGATCAGCATCCCGATGAATTGCAGATTCAGAAGTAGGATCCCTTTCGAGATCAATTCATCACCCGCAATACCGATCTCTTTCAGACTCGCCACCCGAACGACACCGAACAGCACGATATCATATAGGTCCACGAAATATCCCAGTGCGGCCGCTATTACGGCGAACGCCAAACCGATATTCTTAGAATTTTTCATATGAATGATAACTCGGTGGAATTGAAATTATTTTGTTCTCTGCCGCGAATACATTAAGACACACAGTTTATGGGAAATACATTCCGCAATTTGCCATGCTATTTTGTGGATTTTCGTGCCTTTGTGGCGATAGATATTGAAAATGGTATTTGCAGAAATACGGCAAAATATATTTTTCTTATGTATCATACGCCCAACGGATCGCCGATACGGCCATAGCCATTCCTCCGCCCGAACCTACAAGGAAGATCAGATCATTCTTTTTCAACACATGATGTTCTACTGCATCAGCGAGCGCCATACCGATAGCCGCACTGCCGGTATAACCGTATTTGTTCATCACGTTGTGGGATTTTGAATGCGGAAGTGCGAATGAATCGAGTGTTTGATTGATGCTGTTGATGTTGATCTGAGTGAAGAAGAATTTATCGATGGATGAGACCGGTTGATGGATCCCTTCCGCAACTTCCTTGATGAACCGCGGCCAGTAGGTAGCATTGGTTTCCAGCGGGATCTTTTTTGCAAATCGAAGCAGATGGTCCTTGTTATCGATCGCCTGATGCGTGATCTTGATCGCCGTCCCGCCGCCGTAGATCCCCATATAATCGTGATACTGACCGTCCGTGAACAGTTTCGTCCGGAGAATACCTGTCTCATCATCGGACGGCGTAAGGATCGCCGCTCCGGCTCCGTCTGCGAATAACGTAGCGATCTTCTTATCGGAGAAATCGAGGTACCGGCTCATCAGATATCCGCCGATCACCAGCACATACTGATATTGATCGTCGCTGGTGATGAATTTCGATGCGATATCAACGGCGGTGACGAATCCGGCGCAGGCAGTATTGATGTCGAATGTTCCGGCATTCACGGCGCCGAGTTTATATTGAACGACTGATGCGGTCGATGGAGAGATATAATCGGGAGTATCGGATGCGACGATGATCAGATTCAGATCGCTTGGCTTCAAGTTTGCCGCTGTCAGTGCTTTCTTCGCCGCTTCAACAATAAGATCCGATGTCACTTGTTCGTCCGATGCATATCGCCGTTCATAGATATTCCGGTTCACTTTCAGGAATGCATCGACATCTTCATTGTACATCTCGTTGAAGTACGAATTCGGAACGACCCGCTCCGGCGCATAATGTCCCGTGGCAATAATTTTCGCTCGTCTCATATTCTATGGGTTTCTACCGATCACCGGCGATTGATTCTATCCAATTCATCGAATAATCTTGTAATCTTTTAATCCTGCAATCTTTTAATTGACAATTTTATTACTTTCGCACACCTACCACACCATCCCGCCGTCCACACTCAGCACGATACCGGACACGAATGCAGATTCATCGGAGGAGAGGAACAGATACGCATTGGCGATATCGATCGGTTCACCGAGACGCTGCAGTGGTGTGCGCTCTTTAATTCCGTTGATCACTTTCTCGGGGACCGTCGCGATCATATCCGTAGCAATGAATCCCGGCGCAACAGCATTCACCGTGATCCCTTTGCGGCCGAACTCCCTCGCCCACACTTTCGTCATTCCGATCACTCCGGATTTCGTAGCGACATAGTTCGTTTGTCCGAAATTGCCGTAAAGTCCTACTACACTCGACGTGTTCACAACTTTGCCGTACCCTTTTTCAACCATGAACGGTGTGACGGATTTGGTCATATTAAAGACCCCCTTCAAGTTCACGCTGATCACTTGGTCGAACTGTTCTTCGGTCATCTTCGCCAATGTTGCATCGCGCGTAATTCCTGCGTTGTTGATAAGGATGTCGATCGTTCCGAATTTCTCTACCGCCGTCTTAGCGAGCGCATCGCACTCAGCCAGACTTGCCACATTCACCTTCACGGCGATCGCTTTTCCGCCGTTTGCTGTGATCTCATTCGCCGTCGTCTGTGCATGTTCAATATTGATATCGGCGACGACAATGGATGCTCCCTCACGGGAGAAGAGATGCGCTGTCGTCTTTCCGATCCCCTGTCCTGCGCCCGTGATAACTGCTACTCTATTATTGAGTCTCATGTGATAGATTTTTCCTTTTTCATTCTTTAGGAGAAGTTACTTTTTATAGAGTGCCTTTTTCTTCTTGCGCCATACCGTATCGAATTCTTTATAGAAATCATTCATGTGCTCGTAGAAGATCTCCATCATTGCAAGATTCTCTTTCCATCGTTTCTGTTCCGGTGATTTCTCACTGCTGAGCTGATGGAGGAATCCTTCCGCGATCGAGATATTCTTGCGGACGGTCCCCATGTTGAAATGGAAGACATTGATGAAGATCTCGCTGTCTGCGATATAATAATCTTTCCGGCTGTCGGCGCCGTTGCTTTTTTTGATGAATCCGAGTGAGTTGAGTCTGCGGGTAGCTTCGGAGATGAGTCCTTTACTGCGGTTAAGCAGCCGGCAGATCTCGCCGAGGGATATCGCTTCCGGTGTGGTCAGAAGAAGGCCGATGATCAGTCCGTTGAGCCGTTTGAATCCGTAGGAAGCATAGAGATTCCCGAATTCTTCAACGAACAATTTCTGCTGGGACGTGAGTTTGTGGGGCATCGTCATTCTCCATCGTTCTGAAAGTTCTGAAAATAGTAAACATTCAAAACTCTAAAGTCAAGGAGATATTTAAAACAAACGTAGGACATCTTTCCATGATGTCCTACGTAGCTCTGTTCTCTATGCACCAATGCATGCGAAATTACAGGACAGTTTAATGCAGCGTCCTGCCGGCAAGTTAGGGCCTAGACCGTCTAATGTGTCTGTATATTTTTATTGATGCTCTTTAATTGATTTCGAGCAATGATTGACGCAACTCCCCCAAAGACTAAAAAAAATATTCCAACACCTATGAGTAGCTCCATAATTACCCCTCTCGTTTTATTACCGCTGCAACGGCTGTTAGGTATAATCCGTAGAATAGTGCCGTAATTCCGAAAATAACAACGACAATCCCACCATACAAATTTTTACTTTCGAGAATATAAGAAACAATTCCTGATAAAATAAGTCCCTGTGATACAGAGATAAAGAATTTTGCAAGGGCATCCCAAACTTCATGATCTAATTTCATGTGAGCAATATATTTTCTCAGATGAACTTATCCTAGTACAATGTATTGGAACAAAAGGCATAATGAATTCAGTATCATCAGAGTTTGATGCGTTATATTGAACATTGCTGAACTTGTCTAGAAACAAAAAAAAACGCCGGGCATTGCTGCCTCGGCGTTTTATTCTTGATAGAGCATTTTTTCAGGATGTTCTATGGTAATATATCTTTGTGGCTATTACTCAGGAGCAGCCGCTTGTTGAACCG
>JBMOHT010000173.1:0-8020 GCA_049317705.1 Bacteroidota bacterium
AAACCCCATGAAGCATCAAGAGGAGAAATTATGAAAAAGTTTTTTCTGTATGTAATGATCTTCTCAATTATCCCATCGATCATCTTTGCAGCATCTGGAAAGATTCGTGGTCAAATAATTGATGATAAGACCAAAGAGGCACTTGTCGGCGCCAGCGTCGTCATTGTCGGAACCAATTACGGTGCAGTTACCGACGTAGAAGGTAACTTCATTATTCTGAACGTTCCTCCGGGAACGTATGCATTGCGGTCATCCTTCATCGGATACCAAAATACCGTGATCAATAACATTAAGGTCAGCGAAGATCTGACCTCTGAAGTGAATTTCCGTCTGATCTCTTCGGAAGTTCAATTAAGTGAAGTTGTGATCATCAATGACCGTCCATTGGTCAACAAAAATGCGACCAACGCAGTCCGCATCGGTACACAGGAAGATATCCAGAAACTTCCGGTGCGCGGCGTGCAGGCGGCAGTTGCACTTTCCCCCGGTGTTGTTCAGCAGAACGGCAACCTCTATATTCGAGGCGGTCGATCTGACGAGGTGGGATACTATTTAGAAGGTGCTAATACACGCAGTATCACCAGTGGTAATAATTTGACCACCGTTATTCCCGATGCTCTTGAAGAATTCCAGGTGCAGGCGGGCGGTTATACGGCAGAATACGGCGGAGCCAATGCCGGTATCGTTCGTCAGTCATTGAAGACCGGAAGCCAGGAATACAAAGTCACACTGCAGGGTGAGACCGATAATTTCACTAAGCAGTACACAAAAGCTCTGGGTACCTATTCATACGGATACAGCGACTATACGTTGACCGTTGGCGGACCCGTTCCCGGAATGAAGAATGTAAAATTCTTCGTTGCAGGTGAAAATCAATTCCAGCGTGATAACCAGGTAATGTTCTGGGAAGGTTTTACCGTGAAGAATTTACCTGACCTTGCATCAGCTTCAGGGTATATCCTTCCGGAATTGACAATCAAACCGGGAAATATCCCCGGTATGTTGAACCGGTATACAACCAACGGAACATTGGCCTTTGATTTACAGCCGTTCTTGATCCGCATCGGCGGTTCATTCTCAGCACAGAAGACTCAAAACACAGGCGATATTTTTGCAAATCTCTATGACTTGCAGCGCTTGTCCATTACCAGCAACAGCAATTTGTTGTTGAATGCGAAGATCACCCATATCCTGAATACGACAACATCATACGATGTGAATATCAGCTATATGGATAACCGCGGTAAGACGTATGATCCGAACCATGGTGATAATTTCTTCCTCTATAATGATAGTCTTGAGAACGCGAAATATGGTTATCCGTTCCGGAATTATAACACCGGACCAACAGCGTATAATTTCTACAGCTTTGGTGTGAATAAATTCGGAACAACACAGACAACATTCAATAAATCGAAGCAGAACCGTATTGGCGGATCGTTTGATATCACCAGTCAGGTGAGCAGCGAACATCAGCTGAAGATCGGTGCTTCGATCGAAGAATATCGTGTAAGCAATTTCACGACCGGTTCCGGCTCGTTGCTTAATTTCTACCGGAACAGCCCTGATGATGCACGTACACCGAGTATAAAGCGCGACTACCTTGTTGCGCAGAACGGCGGCGTGAACAATTATGGTTATGATTGGTATGGAAATGAAATAACCAATACATCCGATGTTGATGGTCCTAAAGCACCACGTTACATCGGTGCATACTTGCAGGACAAGATCGAGTATTCTGACCTTGTGGTGAATGCCGGTCTTCGTTTGGATTACATCGACAATGACGATTTCAAATTTGTTGATGATCCGAATACTGCCGCGATCGAAGGACCGGAAAATCCTTCTGTGGACAGAACGATCCCGTCATATCCGATCTATAATGCAGCAGGTATTGCAAAATCAAAACCATTCGTCGCAGTCAGTCCGCGTTTAGGATTCTCATTCCCCGTCTCTGACCGCACAGTGTTCCATCTGCAGTATGGTAAATTCATCCAGGCTCCGCAGTTGAGCGCTATCTACCGCGGCCGCGGAAACAGTGCAACGATCTTCAGCGGCGGTAACTTCATCCCGAATCCGGTAGGATTTGATCTCTCCCCGGAACGGACAACAACCTATGAAGTAGGATTCACACAGCAGTTCACTGAAAATGCTGCATTCGATATCACAGGATTCTACAAGGATATCGCAGGCCAGATCCAGATCCAGCGTATCACAACGGTCGGTTCGGACGTTGCAGGATATAACACACTGGTGAACGGCGACTTCGTTACCACAAAAGGTATCGAGATCAGTTTGCGGTTGAGAAGGATCAATCGTTTGAAAGCACAATTCAACTATACATATTCCGATGCACAGGGAACAGGTTCAACCACAAACTCTGCTGTATCATCGGTCGAGACCGGCACGTTGTATCCTACTGTGATCTCTCCGTTGGACTTTAATCAGACGCATAAAGGATCAGTCAATCTTGATTATGCTTTTGATAAAGGCGACGGCGGAATGATCCTGGAACAGATGGGAGCAAACCTTCTCTTCACATTCAACAGCGGTCACCCGTTCACACGCTCGACTGGAAGTATCGGACAGCAGGGTGCATCAACCGGTGCTCTTGTTGAATCAGATGCGCGCTTCAGTGTTCCGTTGGAAGCGATCAACTCATCGACTACACCGTGGGTCTTCAATTTCGACGGCCGCCTCTATAAAGGATTCGAAATTGGCGGAGTGAATGCCGAGATCTATGTGTATGTCCAGAACATTTTGAACACGAAGAGTGTCATTAACGTCTATCGCCGATCCGGCAATGCTTTTGATGACGGATTCCTGAGCAATTCAGAACTCAGCGGACCGATCGTAACAAGCAATGGTCAAGGATATGTCGATCTGTACCGCAGTATCAATCTTGTGAACGGACGCCATTATAAAAATACAACAGGGAACAATCTGTATGGCACACCGCGCCAGATCCGTTTCGGTATGCGCTTAGAACTCTAACGTTGAATCAAATGAATTATCCTATTATTAACGGAGCCACAATAATGAAAAAGAACATACCCCACATTCAATTGTTGGTTGGCCTGGTGTTCCTGAGCGCGATGATTGCTCTTGCGAAGGAACCGCCGGGCGTAAGCACAAAGAATGGATTAAATAAAGTTACCGGTTCTCCGAATGCTACGCTGATGAACATCAATAAAATGTCAGCATGGTATGAAGCGGACGGTGAACATGAGCGCAATCCTAACACCGGTAACTCCGGATTGTCCTACCCGCGCGGAACATCGTATGTGATCTATGCTTCCGGACTGATGATCGGCGGTATCGCAACGGACGGTGTTTCAAGTGCACAGCGTATCGCAGGGTTTTCCTATAACAAGGGATTTCAGTCTGGCGCTATCCTTGGAAGCCGCACTGGTGTCATCGAAAACCCGACCGATGCGAATGTTCGTATCTGGAGAATCCGTAAGGACTATCCGACTGCCGATCTTCGTCAGGATGCTGCAGAGATCAATTCTACTTCGATCTCTTCAGTGAGTGATGCTCAGATCGCAGCTGTTCGTGAACAATACAAGAAGGACTGGAAAGAATGGCCGACTCAAAAGGGAGCTCCCTTTTATGATGTTGGCTATCTTGATGCTTCCAAAGTTCTTGTCGGCAAAGGGAATGGAGTGATCGATTGGGGTGAAGATGATACATATCCTGTTGGCGATGACCGCCGCCGTAATGGTGTGTTGGATCTCGGAGAAGATGCCAATAAGAATGAAGTTCTTGACGGTGAGACTCCCGGTATTGCCGATGCTGATCAGGTCGTATGGGCTGTGAACAATGATATCGGAACAGTTGAATCTCCCTGGAAAACAAAAGCACTGGGTCTTGAAGTTCAGAATACGTTCTGGGGATACAACAGGACCGATGCGCTCGGGAATATGATCTTCAAAAAATTCCGCATCATCTATAAAGGAACATCTGCGACACCGGCAAATTCTTCTATCAACAATATGTATCTGTGTCAATGGTCCGATCCGGATCTAGGTGATGCCGGTGATGACTTTGCAGGCTGCGATGTTACGCTCAGCCTTGGTTTTGTCTATAACTCCAAGACACTTGATGCTGAATTCAGAAAATACAGTTTGGCACCGCCTGCATCCGGTTATGACTTCCTGCAGGGACCGATCGTTCCTTCGGCCGGTGACAGCGCAGTGTTCAATCTTCAGTATAAAAAAGGTTACAAAAATCTTCCGATGACCTCGTTCATCTACTTCGCTGCCGGCGGCACTTATTCCGATCCGCCATTCAATCTCAATGGTTCTGTGCAGTGGTATCAGATGCTTCGCGGATTACCGCCGACTCCTCAGGGACCGCCGGATCCTGCACCGTTGAACGATCCTAAGACCGGTCAAGCTACTTCATATTGGCTGCCCGGAGATCCCGTTGCAAAAACAGGCTGGATCGATGGTAAGATTGATAATCCCGGCGACAGACGATTATTGCTGAACTCCGGTCCATTCAATATGGCGGTCGGTGATACACAGGAATTGGTCTCTGCCGTTCTTGCCGGCGTGGGTTCGGATTATCTGTCCAGCGTTTCCGTTTTGAAATTCTATGATAAGACCGCTCAGGCAGCGTATAACAATCTCTTTAATCTGCCGAAACCTCCGCCAGCACCGAAATTGACCACGGTGGAACTCGATAAAGGGATCATTCTTGAATGGGACAATGATGCTGCAGCTGTGAAAGCAACAGAAGAATCGAACTCTCAGGGATTCCTGTTCGAAGGTTATAATGTGTATCAGCTTCCGTCAGCCACTTCGCCGTTATCAAATGCGAAGAAACTGGCAACGTATGATCTGATCACCGATCCTGCAACAGTATCACAGGAAGAGTTTGATGAATCATCAGGTCAGATCCTTGTGAAACCTGTTCAGCTCGGAAAGAATTCCGGTCTTACCCGCTATCTGTATATCACCAAAGACGAGATCCGGAACAAACCATTGGTGAATGGACAACAGTATTATTTTGCGGTTACGGCATATAACTATACGCAGGATCCGTTGGCAACACAGAAATCGCTTGAATGTACTGCCAACATTATGACACTAACACCGCATACACCGAATCCCGGTGTAGTGCTTCCATACAGCATCAATGACACTCTTATTGTGCCGTCTACTATGATCGTGGGCGACAACGATGCAGTCGTTGGTATCTCGGTATTCAACCCCACACTTCAGGTTGGAACGACATATGAAGTATGGTATGGCGGTGTTGCTACATCACGGACGTATACGATCGTTCGTACGATCTCATCCAGCACTAAATATGCAACAGTGACTGCAACATTATCGCCTGTTGATGCAACGGTTGCTATCGCAAAATCGAAAGGTTCAGCATCCTTCACTATCAATGATGCTAAGAATCAGATAGAATATCCCGCTATTTCAATTTCATCGCTTTCTGGTGCGATCACCGGTGCAAATATCCGGGCAGCTGGACCACTTCCTTTGACCGGTCCGGTTGTATACACCTTTACGGTGGTGAATGATACAGTTCAGGGTGGAACCTGGTCATTTCCGGATTCACTTTTTGATGACTTGGTTGCAGGAAACCTGTATGTGAATATCCAAACAGCTCTGAAACCGAATGGTGAAATTCGCGGACAGATCGCTGATGGTATCTTCCCGAGATCAGCAGTTGCTTCGGCACCGACAGGAACACTTCCTAATATTGCGACCTATGCTGAAAAGCGAATGGTGAACGAAGGAGTTTCATTCTATGTCTCGCCTGCTCCGCTCGGTGCGAAATCGATGGAACAGACGGTGCCTACAAAAGGCGCGGTAGTCAATGTTACGAATCCTGAAGGGACCTATAGTATCGTTGGTCCTCTGTCATCATTATCCGGGACTCAATCATCAGAAGCAAAATTTGATATCCGGTTCATGCCCGGTGATTCGAATTATGCTGCTACGATCCCGCGCGGTGTAGCTATTCCGACTCCGACAATGGTGAAATTCATTTCGGTTCCATTCGCAGTATTTCAGGATGACTCAATCCGGTTATGGCCGGTCATTTTGAATTCCGGAACAGATACTACCTGGGATATCGATGCATTGAACGGTCTTTCCGTAACTGGAAAACCGCTCTTCGATCTTATCGTAGGTGTTTGCGGAACGAAAGATAATAACAATAATGATATTCGCTATGAATCAACACTGATCACCAACGCTCAAGGCAAGCGGGTTCCCCCGACTTCCTCTAACGTTATCAAAGGAAGATTGATCAATGGTGGAAACCACACGCTGAAGAACATCTCGTTCGTCAATGTGAAAGGTGACGGAGTTCCTCCTGTCAACGGCACAAAGATCAACATGACGATGTTCAAGTCGATCAAGCCGGGCGATATCCGCCGCTTTACACTGAATGCGATCCAAATCAGTAGTCAGACTGCAGCGAAAGCTGAAGTTTCAAAAGTGAATGTCTTCCCGAATCCGTATTATGGCGTGAATACCTCTGAACTTCGCCGTGAGGCTCGATTCGTAACGATCAATCACTTACCCAAACAAGCGACGATCCGTATCTTCAATCTTGCTGGTAGTCTTGTTACGACACTCACAAAAGACAGTCCTGCCCAGTTCTACAATTGGGACCTTACGAACCACAAAGGACTGCCGGTTGCGAGCGGAATTTATCTGATCCACATCGATATGGGGACTTTGGGAGTCAAGATCCTGAAATCTGCGATCATTATGGAGCAGCAATTCTTAGATAACTATTAATTCACAGCGAGATCATTATGAAGAACATTACATTTAATTCGAAGGAGAGTACAATGATTAATACTCTTAAAAAATTCTCGCTGGTGATGATGGTCCTGCTGCTGATCGCAGCAGAGACCGGCCAGGCCGGCAGAGGAGATAAGGTCGGAACAGCAGCAGCTCCAATGCTGCTGATTCCCGTCGGAGGCAGAGATCTTGCCATGGGCGGATCGACAGTTGCAAGTTCATTAGGTATAGAAGCCGTAACGTATAATCCTGCCGGTGTTGCTTGGGGAAAGAAACAAAGCGAAGCGATCTTCTCCCATATGAATTACATCGCGGATATCGGTGTTGATTATATCGGTGTCAGCAGTAACTTCTCGGGATTCGGTTCTTTGGCGTTGACCATCAAATCTCTCTCGATCGGTTCCATCCCGATCACGACAGAGACCAATCCGGACGGAACCGGTGAGATGTTCAATCCTCAGTTCACGACCATCGGAGTGACCTATGCCAACGCAATGACCGACCGCATCTCGGTCGGTCTTACGGTGAATTTGATCTCCGAACAGATCGACAGAGCAAGTTCGAGCGGTATCGGTTTTGATTTCGGTGTTCAATACCGGAATTTTGCCAACGTCGGCGGTCTTGATCTCGGTATCGCGATCAAGAATGTCGGACCGCAGATGCAGTACGGAGGTCCGGGTTTGGTCCGCAGAGGACAGGTTGACGATGTTCTTCGTCCGAGTTCGTACTATTCTCTGACAGCTTCGAAATCCGAACTTCCTTCGGTGATCGAATTAGGATTTGCTTATAAAGTGAAGGTCAGCGATCAGAGTCAATTGAATCTGGCATCGTTGTTCCAGAATCAGAATTTGTCCGATGATGAATACAAACTCGGTGCTGAATTCGTCTGGGATAATACATTCTTCGTCCGCGGCGGATATAACCTTTCGCAGCAGACTGTTAAGGATTCCTATATTTACGGAGCAACATTCGGTGCCGGTATCAATCAGAATTTTGACGGCCTCGATTTTACGTTCGATTACGCGTATCGTGATGTTCAGTACTTCGATGCGAGCCATGTTTTCTCTGTGAAATTAGGGTTCTAAGAGATTTTCATTGCATTTTTCAACGAAATACCTTAAATAACAATGAAGCATCACAATCCACACATCTATAAACATATTCAGGAGTAACCGTATGGTGAAAAAGATTTTTACACTATCTCTCTTGGTGCTCTTTTCGCTTTCCGCGTTCGCACAGGACCG
>JBMOHT010000174.1:0-7984 GCA_049317705.1 Bacteroidota bacterium
AAACTTACATATTGAAGCACTGAATTTTAGAGGAGCACGCTAATGGGCTCATCTAAGATCATCATGCTTTCGGGTATCTACCTGATCTTCGGATTCTACATAAAATCGTATAATAATGTGGACGAAGCGGTCTATAAGATCTCGTTGAAGTCCGCTACAATGGCGCAGGCGGAACAGTTGGCCGAAACCGGTATTACCCTGGCAAAATCGTATTTGGGAGGTTCCGCAGCCAATACATTCGGACCGAAGACCTTCATCAGCGGCAATGATACAGTTCAATATTCGGCATCATCGCTCGGTGTAGCTTCACCGTCGCAGACGATGGTCACTTCAACAGCGTCACATTATACAACGGTGATGGTAGCTGGGAGCCCGACAGTGAAAGTGGTCCGCAGAGTGGTCCAGACGGCATTGATGCAGTATCATAATGCACGCTGGAAACAGATCCGGATCTACACGACAAGAAATTATCAGGATACGTTTTAATACGTAAGAAAAAATTGAGAAATAAAAAACGCCCGCTTAGCGGGCGTTTCTGTTTTAAACCAATCTGGTTCTTCAGTGCCGGGTGATCATTCATCCGGATTTGCGATCTTGTAGACAGTTGCCGCCGCTGCCGCCGCTGCAAAATTGGCTACAAGGAATATCCAGATGTTGCTCAATGATGAGAGTCCCATGATCGTGATACCCGCTGCAACGGCAGGATTGTATGCGCCGCCGGAAATGCTGCCGCCCGCAAACGCACCGACCACTACGGTGAATCCGATGGCCAATCCGAAGTACGAATTACCGGAAGACTTTTTTGATGTTGCTGTGTTCAAGACGACATAAACAAGAGCGAATGTGAAAAGGAATTCATTCAGCAATGCTTTGGTGACATCCGGAACCATTGGTGTGAGTGCAGGATTTCCTTTTTGAAATCCAACGATAAGTGAAGCAAGCGCGGCTCCTAACACCTGCATTGCCATGTAGGGTGCAACATCCTTTGTCTCGCATTTTCCGCGCATCCATACGCCGAGTGTCACGGCGGGATTATAGTGTCCGCCGGAGACCGGGCCGCCGGCATAGACCATGATCATGAGGGTGCAGCCGATCGCAAGAGGAGCCAGAGCGCCGGCACCGGGTTCGATCACGGTAAGTCCGATAACAAGCACGAGAAAGAATGTGCCGATGAATTCAACGATGTATCTGTTCATTGATATCTCCTTAATATAGTGTTGTGAGGTGATGCGAATATGCAAGAAAAGGATGGAAGAGGCAAGGGGGCGGAAATAAAAACGCCGTCGCAGGGACGGCGCTCATAAGCCACTAAAGCATCAGTGATTCTTATTTCCCGATACGCGCTCCGAGCTGACGGTCGAACATCATCAGACTGACGGGTGAGTCGCCCACCTTTTTCAGCAGATCGACGATCTCGTTGGCGTTCTTCTCTTCCTCAACTTGTTCTGTAATGAACCACTGCAGCATGATCTGTGTCGGATAATCATTCGCCTTCATGGCGGTCTCGTACAGCGCGGTAATGGAAGCACTCACCTTCTGTTCATGTTCGAGCACCATTGCGAAGAGCTGCGAAAGTCCTTTGAATTCCGTCTTTGGTTTTTCAATTGCATCCAATTCGACCTTCCCGCCGCGTTCATGGATGAAATGATAGATCTTCATGCCATGTTCCCGTTCTTCATCGCTTTGAACGCTGAGCCATTTTGCACATCCCGGATAATTTTCCGAATCGCACCAGGCGGACATGGAAAGATACAGATAGGATGAAAAGAGTTCCTTATTGATCTGTTCATTCATCGATTTGAGGACGTTCTTTTCTAACTTCATGGTAGACCCTTTCATAACAATTAATGGACTGGTATTAGAACATCTATTTCCGGCAAATTGTTCACCGGCGGCGGTGGAATGACCGAAAGAGTGCCGATATCACGGTGACAACAGGAATTGACTATTGTAACGTACCGTTTCGACAGGTGAAATGCAATACAGCAACAATGAACAAACTTCTCTATATTTCGTCTAATACTAGTATCCATTCATTTTATCAAACGGGAAGAGGAATGAAGAAAAACAGAGCTATGATCGTTGTCGTTATCGCTTCATTATGTGTTGTCGGATTTTCGGCGGTGGACAGTGTCTACATGAAGATCGGGCAGAATATCGATGTGTTCGGGCGTGTGTACAAGGAGATCGTCAGTAATTATGTGGATGAAGTGGATCCCGAGAAATTTATGCGTTCCGGTATCGACGGCATGCTTGAAACACTCGATCCGTACACGGTCTACATGGCGGGAAAAGAAGAGGATGATATCGATCTTCTGACGCACGGACAGTACGGCGGGGTCGGTATCTCCATCGGCGTGCGCGATGGTGCCATCATCGTCCTTGCTCCCACCGAAGGATATTCCGCATTCAAGCAGGGAGTGAAAACGGGAGACAAGATCATCGAAGTTGACGGTATAATGATCACCGGTACGAATCCGGACAGTGTGCGGTTCAAAGTGCGCGGCGAGCCCGGCACGACCGTACGGATGAAAGTGGAACGCGAAGGGGAGAAGAATCCGATCGAGTTCACACTGGTGCGTGAAGAGATCCAGGTGCACAATGTGGGATATTCGGGATTCGTGCGGGAAGGTGTCGGCTATATCCGTCTTGAACGGTTCTCTCGCCGCGCGGGTGAAGAGATCCGGCAGGCGATCAAAGAATTGAAAGCCAAAGGGGAAGTAAAAGGGATCATCCTTGACCTGCGCGATAATCCGGGAGGACTGCTCGAAGCCGCGGTCGAGACCGTCAGCAAGTTCGCGAAGAAAGGGAGCACGATCGTTTCAACACGCGGACGGAGAGATGATGAAACAAAAAAATATACCGTGGACGAAGAACCGGTCGCTGCGGATATTCCGATGGCGGTGCTGGTGAACAAGAACAGCGCAAGCGCAAGCGAGATCGTTGCCGGAGCCATTCAGGATCTGGACCGCGGTATCATCGTCGGTACACGTTCATTCGGTAAAGGATTAGTGCAGACGGTCATCCCGCTCAATTATAATGCTTCCATGAAGATCACCACCGCGCGGTACTATACGCCGAGCGGTCGATGCATTCAGGAGATCGATTATCTTCACCGGAGTAAAGAGGGGGTCTTTGCCGTAACACCGGATAGTCTCAAACGTGAATTCAAGACAAGCAACGGTAGGAATGTGAAGGAACTGGGAGGGATCTCACCGGATTCCACCGTCGAAGATATTCAGCGAAGCTCCTATTACGGTGAACTGATGCGGAAAGCGCTCTTCTTCAAATTTGCGACGACGTACGTGGTGAACCATCCGACATTCGAAGGGGACTTTGTCGCGACTCCCGCCGTGATGAGGGAATTCGAACAATATTTGAATGCACAAAAGTTTGAATTCGTGGAACCGGCAGAGAAGAAACTCACGGAGCTGAAGGAGCAGATGAAGAAAGAGAAATACAGTTCCACATCCCTTTCTTCTGTTGATGCTCTTATCTCACAGATCCATAGCGAGAAGGTGAATACATTCGCACGGTACAGCGACGAGATAAGGAATGAACTGACGGAAGAGATCAACTCGCGGTACAACGGCGAGAAAGGACGTGACAGGGCGATGCTGAAATACGATACGCAAGCGCAGATCGCCGCTTCTCTCGTATTGAATAAAAAATATTATGAAGGAGTGCTGAAAGGGAAGAAATGATGAAGTCGGGGAATCGTTGGGTCGTAGAGTAGAGGAGTCGTGAAGTAGTGGGGTGTTGAGGTATATCAGAAGGTAAGATGCAGTTGAGCCCGGAGAGCGAAAGCCTTCGGGTTTTTTATTTAATGGCTATTGCCACCGAGGTCACAGAGAGAAAAAAAAAGACCGGAGGGTATCCGGTCCTATAGTGCTTTCAGATGTCCGGAACGTCCTCTCGGACGTTCCGACAGTGCTTAATTTTCGAAGAGCTGCAGCTGCGGAAGAGCGTGTTTCACTTCATTGACAATGAATTCGAAGTCCGACGGTCTATGGACGAAATCAAGCGGATCACTCTCGATGATGAGCAGCGGACCGATCTTGTAATAGCCGATCCATTCCTCATAGTGACTGTTCAATTGTTCAAGATATTCGCGCGGGATGCTCTGTTCATATTCCCGTCCCCGCATTTTGATCTGTCCCACCAATGTATCGACGGATGAGCGAAGATAGATCATCAGATCGGGCGGTTTCAGGTATTCCATCATCACATGGAAGAGAGAGACGTAATTGGTGTAATCCCGTTCATCCATCTTGCCGATCAGATGAAGATTCTTTGCGAAGATCTCCGCATCCTCATAGATCGA
Organism: Bacteroidota bacterium; assembly: GCA_049317705.1. GTDB lineage: Bacteria > Bacteroidota > Ignavibacteria > UBA10030 > UBA8401 > UBA8401. The sequence continues at coordinate 4,325 of JBMOHT010000174.1, forward strand.
ACGGTCCTGGATAACGGATTTGTTCGCCTCAACGATCTCCTTATGGCTCTTGAAGCGGTTCGCCAGAAAGTACATCTGCAGATGGAACGACCAGCGGTTCATGTCGCCGTAAAAATCCTTGAGATACGGATTGTCCTCGACGGATTCGTAGTACGGCTTCCAGTTGAATCGTTCGCCGAGCATACGCGTCAGCGATGATTTCCCCGCGCCGATATTTCCGGCAACGGCGATGAAGAGATTTTTATTCGAAGTATTCATAAGAGTAGGTGAAAGTAACAACAATTTTATCGAAAACAAATTGCCAAATTGACTATATTTATTTCAGAACAACAAGAACTATCCACGAATAACACTAATAAACACAAATATGTATTAGTGTTATTCGCGTTATTGGTGGAGAAAATACTCTATGGCGAAGTCAAAGAAATTCGAGACCAACGCGGTCCGCACACAGGTTCCCCGCTCACCGATGCGTGAGCATTCCGTTCCGTTATATATGACCTCCAGCTTCGTCTTTGATGATGCTGAGCAGGCCCGTGCGCTCTTTGCGGACGAGATCCCGGGGAATATCTATACACGATTCTCGAATCCGAATAACTCGGAATTCATCGAGAAGATGTGTCTGCTGGAAGGTGCCGAGGATGGTATCGCAACGGCGTCCGGCATGTCCGCGGTCTTTACCAGTTTTGCCTCGCTGCTGAAATCCGGCGACCATTTATTGGTGTCGCGTTCGGTCTTTGGTTCCACCCATCAGATACTGACGATGATATTGCCGAAGTGGGGCATTACGCATACCTATGCGGATATCGACAAGCCGGAGACGTGGGAAGGATTGATCCAGCCGAATACAAAGATGATCTTCATCGAAACGCCGTCCAATCCCGCATTGGATATCATCGATCTTTCATGGATAGGCGGACTGGCGAAAAAGCACAACATCCTGCTGAATGTGGATAATTGTTTCTGTACGCCGTATCTCCAGCGGCCGATCGAGTTCGGTGCCGACCTGGTGATCCATTCCGGGACGAAGTTCCTTGACGGTCAGGGAAGAGCGATCGGCGGCATCATCGTCGGTAAGAAAGAACTGATCAAGGATGTGCGCTTCTTTGCACGCCACAGCGGTCCTTCACTGTCGCCGTTCAACGCGTGGATCCTGTCAAAGAGTCTGGAGACACTGGCTGTGAGGATGGACCGTCACTGTGAGAATGCGATGAAACTTGCGCAGCATCTGGAGAAACATTCCGAAATAGAAAAAGTGAAATATCCGTTCCTGCCGTCCCATCCGCAGCATCATCTTGCGCTGAAGCAGATGAAACTCGGCGGAGGACTCGTCACATTCATCGTAAAAGGGGGAATCGACCGGGGTCGGAAATTCCTGAATTCACTGCTGATGCTTTCGCATACGGCGAATCTCGGCGACTCACGCTCCATCGCAACACATCCTGCTTCCACCACACACTCAAAATTGACTGACGCCGAACGGGCCGCGGTAGGCATTCTGCCCGGATTGATCCGGGTATCGGTCGGACTTGAACATATCGATGACGTGATCGCGGATATTGAGCAGGCATTGGAGAGAAGCAAGTGAACTATTATGCGCTGATCTATTATGTTGTTGATGATTATGTAACGCGACGGACGCAATATCGGGAAGAGCACCTGCGGCTCGCCAACGAAGCAGCTCTTCGCGGTGAGCTTGTGCTCGGCGGAGCATTCACCGATCCGGCCGATCGCTCAATGCTGATCTTCACTGCAGCGGCACCTTCAACAGTAGAGGAGTTCGTGAAGAACGATCCGTATGTTATAAACGGACTTGTTGTGCGGTATGAGATCCGTCCCTGGAATGTTGTTGTCGGATCGAAAAAGAATTCCTAAAATATTTTTGATCTTCATTTTGTTCTGCATCACACAAGCGCACAATTCCTTTTGTGCGAATTCCATCCGAAAACGCATCTCCCGCCAAATTGTAACCCATGTTGATTTCTGTTATCAAACTCCTCGTTGACACTTCTGTGAGTTATCGGCAAATTACGGTTGTAGTAGTTTGAGTTGTAAAGAACATCACTGTTTTCATAGGGGGGGACAGAAATGAAACCATCCATATTTTTATTGTTCTGTGTTACATTGCTCATGTTCGGTTCATGCAACGTTGAAAATTATCCTTCCGTACCGCAATCGACTGATCGCGGATCACAACAGCTTCAGAAAGTAACACCGACAGATCCCAGCATTACCGCGTCAAGTTCCGTCAAATCACTCTGGCCGCCGAATCACAAAATGCACACGGTAACGTTCACCGGACAACTGTTGAATTATGAGACGGCGTCCTACACAGTAACTGATAATGGAGGGACCGTCTACTATTCGGGAAGTCTATCCGGTGTCTCATATTCTTTGGACCTGGCACTTGAAGCGACCCGCGATGGAAAAGAAAAGAACGGGCGGATCTATACGTTCAATGCTTCAGCTGTTGCCGGAAGCGCTGTTGCAAAGGCATCGGCGACTGTGACGGTCGAACACAACTGAGTTTTATAGCTTTCATTACTCCGGGCGAAACGATCTGTTTCGCCTTTTTGTTTACACACTTCGATCTTACTTCCCATTTCTCTTGCAAAACTGAAAATAGCCCTCCGAAAATTTCATAAATAAGAATACTTTATCCGCTTTACAGTGTAAATTAAGGGATAGTTTCGGCACGTACTTTGCAGAAATGACCCGCGTAAGCAGTATATTCCCCCATCAATCAAGATAATACTATGAAACACTCATATCATTTATGGATCCTTGCTTTAATGATCACCGTCGGTTCAGCGGTCTATCAACGTATGACGGGACCGTCGTATCCGAAGCACTATGTGACGTTGCTGGACGGAAAAGCGATCGAACTTCTGCTTCAGCGGTCGCACGGCGGAGCATCTGACCATCTCGTTACGATAAATACAAACAATGCGAACATCACCGGCCGGGTCGAGTGGAAACGCTATAATACGAATGACTCAGTGGTCAGTGTTCCGATGACGCTGAATAACGGAGAACTCTCAGCGCCTCTGCCCCTGCAGCCGCCGGCGGGAAAGATTCAGTATACCGTCTTTATCACGGACGGGAAGAAGACATTTTCTGCATCGACTGTGATACGGTTCCGGGGCGATGTGCCGGCTCCCGTTCTGATCTTCCATATTGCGGCGATGTTCATCGGCATGCTCCTTTCCACGAGAACGGCATTGGAAATTTTTTCCAAAGAACCGAGCTATAAGAAACTGACCTATGCCACATTCGGAGTGCTGACGCTCGGAGGAATGATCCTTGGTCCCGTTGTGCTGCATTACTCATTCAATGAATGGTGGACGGGATTCCCCTTCGGAACCGACATTACCGATAACAAGACGCTCATTGCATTCGTCGCGTGGCTTGGTGCAGTGTATGGGGTCCAGAAATCGGCGAATCCGAAGCGGTGGATCATTGCTGCTGCCGTGATCACGCTTCTGGTATTCATGATACCGCACAGTTTGTGGGGAACGGAGTTGGATTATAATACGATGAAGACGAATTAAAGGCTATACTCGTTCCCAAACGGAGTTTGGGAACGGGTAAGTGCGAGTAAGATATACTCCCAAGCGGAGCTTGGGAAGTAGAGAATGTTCCCAAGCAGAGCTTGGGAAC
>JBMOHT010000175.1:0-7931 GCA_049317705.1 Bacteroidota bacterium
ATCATTTACGGAAAAACGACTGCTTACGGCAATCAAGTGACCGATACCAATCAGGTCGTCAATCATCAGGTCGTGCTTACCGGTCTCCAACCCGCAACGATCTATCATACAAAACTTGTTTCGGCGAATGCCGGCGGTTCAACGAACACATCCGATTATATCGTTTCAACGTCTTCTCTCAATTCATCGGGAGCAATGAATGTCTATTTCAGCCGCAGCGTGAATACGTCGCTTGCCCGCGGCGAGAATGCGCAGACAGCGAATCTTTCAACGAAAGCGATCAGCCGTATCAACGCAGCGACCAGTTCGATCGACGTTGCGCTCTATAGCTTGAGTGGAACGGTCGGTGCCAATATCGCCACTGCTCTTGTTGCAGCAAAGAACAGAGGAGTGAAAGTCCGCGTGATCGGTGAGAAGGATAATCAATCCACTGCACCGTGGACGACACTGAAAAATGGCTCCGTTCCCGTGATCGATGACGGATTCGACGTGACGAACGGCGGTGTCGGACTGATGCACAATAAATTCCTGGTGATCGATAACCGCGACACCACTTCGGATACGGATGACTGGGTAATGTTCGGATCGTGGAATGCAACTGATCCCGGGACCGATAACGATGCTCAGAATCTGATGGAAGTACAGGACAAAGCTCTGGCGAATGCATACACCGTAGAGTTCGAAGAGATGTGGGGAAGCAATACTGAAACAGCGAATGCAGCAACATCCCGTTTCGGCGCAAGGAAATATGATAACACACCGCACTTCTTCAATATCAAAGGAACACCAGTGGAATCGTATTTCAGTCCTTCTGACCGTACGAATGCACAGATCATTAAGACAGTGAACAAAGCGAAGTATTCCGTGAATCTGGCATTGCTGACATTTACCCGCAGCGATATTGCCAATGCGCTCGTTGCAAAGAAGAAAGCCGGTGTAAAGATCCGCGGAGTCGTCGATAACCGAACAGATTCCGGTTCACAATATGATACACTCTTTGCACAAGGAGTTGACATTCACTTGAAAGCGAATGTTCCCGGATTGCTCCATCATAAATATGCGATCATCGATGCCGATTCGCCGGATTCTCTGCAGTATGTGGTGACCGGTTCGCACAATTGGAGCAGCGCAGCAGAAAATACGAATAACGAGAACACGATCATCATTCGCAGCCGCAGGATCGCCAATCTGTATGTTCAGGAATTCTCACCCCGCTATACGGATGCGGGCGGTACGGGAGTATTACTGAGTGTTATTCCGTCAGATGGAATTTCTCCGAAATCATATTCCTTATCGCAGAACTATCCGAATCCGTTCAATCCTTCAACGCAGATACAGTTCAGTGTAGCGCAAAAAGGATTGGTTACGGTCTCCATTTTTGATATTCTTGGAAGGGAAGTGAGCACGATCCTGAACCAGGAATTGAATGCCGGTTCATATTCACTTGACTGGAATGCATCGCATTTCTCCAGCGGTGTGTATTTTTACCGGATGACTTCGGGGAACTTCAACGCAACAAAGAAAATGATCCTTCAAAAATAGTATTATTTTATTTCATCCCGAGGGGATAAATATTCATATGAATGTTTATCCCCTTTTTATTGTCTCAGAGTAAGTATGAAATTATTTTTATTCCTTTCAATCGCCATCCTTCAATATACGTTCGCCGGATATTCCACTCCCAACACCGGAGTGAAATGGACGATGGATTCACTTGTGCAGAATTCCGGCGGGGTCGTCACAGGTGTATTTCCGGTCTATACAGTGAATGATACTGTGTTCGTTTCGGCAACCGATCTGTTGTCGATACGAAAAGGATCGACAGTGAAGATCACCTACCGAAAAGGGATCACTGTCCGAGGCGGATTCCTTGCCATCGGCACGAAAGATTCATTGATACGGTTCACACAGAGTGATTCCATGTGGCAGGAACTGAGGTTCGAGGACACGGCAATCGATTCGTTGTGCAGAATGGAATATATCGTTGTAGAATATGCGCGGCTGGGACTCGATTTTATCAACGCGAGTCCTACCGTGATATATTCAACGATCAAAAATACCGGAGCTGTATCAGGAACACTGGCAGGATCGGGAAATTATGGCATACAATGTTTCGCTTCCGATGCGGTGCTCAAGAACGACAGCATCTATAATAATGCACAGTACGGTATCAATATCAATTCCGGTTCCAGTCCGATGATCGAGAACTGCATCATCTTCAATAATAACCTTCAGGGAACGGCTTTCAAGAATCAGATCAGCATCGGTGCGCAGGGAATGAATTCCCCCGTTATTCGTCATTGCGAGATCTATCATACGGTACCGAATATCAAAGTTGGGGCGATCAGCATCAGCGCGTTCTTTGCCGGCTCGGGATCGAATGCACTGATCGAAAATAATCATCTTCACCATAATGCGTACGGCATTGCCATTGCATCGCAGGGGACGAGTACATTGAACGTGATGGTGCGGAACAATCGGATAGCGTTCAATACCTACAGTGATCAGAATGCTGCGGGGAGCGGGATGAACTTCAACAGTGTTGCTCCGGCGGTGCAGAATACGATCGTTACCGGGAATCAGTTCAGCAACAATCTTTGGGGTATTACAGTGCTCGGTAATGCCAGACCGAATCTCGGTGATATAACGAATGCCGATACATCGGACAACGGAATGAATGTATTCCTGAACAACAAGAACCGCGACACAGTTTTTGCTCTCTACAACAACAGTGCATTCCCGTTGAAGGCTCAAAATAATTTTTGGGGATATTCCGATCCGGATTCGGTCGCTCGAGTGATCGTGGACAGCAGTGATATTGTATCGTTGGGAAAAGTGACCTATTTCCCGTTCCTCAAGAATTCACCGGTCCTATCCGTTAAACATACGTCACTCAGTCCAGAACATTTCATTCTTGACCAAAATTACCCGAATCCGTTCAATCCTACCACGGTCATCCGTTTTACACTCCCGACAGCAGAATACACGACACTCACCGTTTATGATGCGCTCGGCAGGGAATCAGTGGTGCTTCATCGGGGAACGCTCTCTTCAGGAACCCATGAGTTCAGATTCAACGGAGCGATGCATTCAAGCGGGATCTACCTGTATCAACTCCGCAGCGGCGGGATGAATATTACAAGGAAGATGCTTCTGATGAAGTAATGAATTAACCGAAGCTGTTTATTGCTTCTGCGGTTCTCATTCGCTATTTTCAATTTGATAATTAAAGACGGTGATGCTTTCCCGAACTGAAATCAGACATATCTTCAACGAGTCGAAGAACTTCAACGAGCTGTTCGATGCATTCAGCGATGCATTGCAGCAGGGGATCGATGATGTTGAATTATACCGGATCCTTTTCTGGAACGATTCCCTTGGTTCCGATGAGTTGATCCTGTTCGGCGAAAAACTTGCACGTCAGTACCGTCATCTTGCGTATGATGTGTATATGTGGCTGGCGAGCATCTTTGAAGTGATCTTCGGCAAGAAAGATAATTACGAACTCGCACTCAGTTACTACCAGAAAGCCGCGGCGATCAGACCGAATGAAGCCGATCCGTATCTTGATGCCTGCGATTGTTATAACCCCGACCTCGATATTCCCCCTGCAAAGATCCTGATCGAATTCCTGAAGATCGGATTTGAATTCGTTCCGAACAATAAGAACATCAGTCTCCGTCTCGCCGTGCTGTACAATGCAACGGGTGAGACCGGACTTGCAGAATACTACCGCGTGAAAGCGGATGAGTCCGGGGAGAGTCCCATCAAATGAAGCACCTGAAAGGGTACATTGCGATCTCTCTTGCAGCGTTCATGTGGGGAGTTGCAGCTACTGTTGCCAAATCGTTCTTCAACAAAGCATATGAACCGCTGATCCTCGTTCAGATGCGGGTGACGTTATCATTTGCCGTCCTGTTCCTGTTCTTCCTTTCCACCAACCGTCAGCTTCTCAAATTCAATATCAAGGATATCCCGCATTTTTTTGTGGTGGGGATACTCGGCGTGGCCGGTTCGAATTTCTTCTATTATTCCGCCATCAAAGAGACCAATGTCTCTACAGCCATACTCGTTCAGTATTCCGCACCGGTGATGGTGATGATGTATGCTGTTATCTTCCAGAAGGAAAAACTGAGCATCTCAAAGATCGCAGCATTGGTCCTGTCCATCGGCGGGATCATCCTTGCGATCGGTGCTTATGACCCGACAGTGATCCAGGGAACGCAAAAAGGGATCATCTTCGCTCTTCTTGCAGCCGTGTCATTCTCCATCTTCAATATCAGCGGGAAATCGCTGACGCAAAAATATTCCATTTGGACCGGTCTGATCTATCTGCTCGGTTCTGCGACATTGTTCTGGAGCTGCATCAATACTCCCATGGATATTATCAATGCGCATTATTCAGGTGAGGATTGGAAAGTCTTCGGTATCATAGCGGTGATATCGATCCTGTTCCCGTATTCTCTCTATTATTATGGACTGAAACATATCCAATCCAGCAAAGCGATCATCATCAGCACGTTGGAACCGGTGGTAGCGATCGTTTCGGAATGGCTCTTCCTGAACGGAAGGATGGGAACGGTACAGGTGATCGGAGCATGCAGTGTGATCGCTGCGATCATTGTGCTGCAGAGGGATTCACGGAATGCAGAGCCGATCATTGTCAGTGAATAATGAAAATCAATAAAGATCTCTCGCAAAGTCCCAAAGACGCAAAGAGAGAATAGAATAGAAATGAATTGTCATGAGACTTGAGCGAAGAAAAAATAAAGTATTTAAAGTGCTGGAACAGCGTCAACCGGATCTGACGGTAGTGATGGAGGATATCCACGATCCGCATAATGTGAGTGCGATGCTTCGGTCCGCTGATGCGGTTGGGATCATGGGAGTGAATCTCGTCTATACTACAGCAAAATATCCGAAGATCGGAAGCAAAAGTTCATCCAGTGCGAACAAATGGATATCACGCCGGAAATTCCCGTCCATCACCGAATGCTATGGACAGCTCAAGAAAGAAGGATATCAGATCCTCGCTACGAAACTCGATGAGAATGCGAAACAGCTGTATGATTTCGATCTGACAAAACCGACAGCATTCGTTTTCGGAAATGAACATGCCGGTGTTACGGATGAAGCAGCGTCCCTCGCTGATGCGACAGTTTATATACCGATGATGGGGATGATCCAGAGTCTGAATGTGTCCGTTGCATGTGCTGTAACGATCTATGAAGCGCTGAGACAGAGAATGCTCAAAGGTTATTACGAACAGTCCCGTTTCGGGCAGAAGGAATTGGAGCAGTTGAAAGAGGAGTGGTTGAAGAAGTAGCAATAAGAGCATTACAATATTACAATATTGTAATGAGTGCTGTGTTTAGTTTCCCTTTACTCCCAGCATGTAAACCTGAACAAGCATCGCCAGAAAGATCAGCAACGGCCAGCCCACTACGATCCACATCCAACCAATCGAGATCGCCGTCACGAGAAGTCCCAACGAAACGACGAGCTGAAGAAATCCTGCAGAACCGGTGATCATCAATGCGTTGAGCGTTATTGCTGAAGTCAACAGCAGTATTGCGCCGGGAATAGTCACCGGAATCGAAAGGAAGAAGAGTGAACAATAGCAGACGACAAGCATTCCTAATGACAGAGAACTCCTGAGGAATCCTGCACGGAAGATCGCTTTGGAGTTTCGCCAATACGGCATCGAACGCTCTCCGTTCTTCACGCCCGCAAGGAATTCCGCCAGAAAACCGTTGAGCATGATAATACCAATACCGAACGGGATCATCACGAAATAGAATCCGCCGATGAGCACTTTGTTGAACCACTCATTATCGGAGAAGATGTAAGTAAATGATGCGGATAATTGTTTCATTTGTTCATCGGTCCATTGATTCATTGTAAAACATCTGCTGCAATACCAAAAGGATCACCTGACATATTGGAGTGCATTACTTCGGGATCCTTCTTCCGTATTGATTGGAATGCGCTTTGCGTTCGAGATACTGATAGACACTCTTTGATATATCGGTGATGAACGGACCGCCATCCGAATCATTCAGCAGCATTTTCGTCATTACGCAGATGATATACGGTGCATTATCCATATAGACAATCGCTGCATCGCATTTGATACCTTCAATATCGCCCGCTTTATTGGCAATGACCGTTCCGGAAGGGATACCGCTCTTGATCCATCCGTCCTTTTCGAGCTTCATGATAGTGAGCATGTCGTCGCTTGCTTGTTTTGAGACGATCTCACCGCGGTATAATTTCTCAAGTATCGTCAGAAAGTCCTGCGGCGAACTGATGTTCTCCCGACCTTCTTTTGCCGCCTGCACATCCATCATGATCCTTTGAAGTTTTGTTGCATTGCATCCGTTCTTCACGGCGAATTCATTCACATTCTTCAATCCCACAAGGTCGATCAGCAGATTTGTTGCTGTGTTGTCACTCAGATTCATCATCAGCACGCAATAGTCACGAATGGACATCGAAACGGACTTTTCGCCGAGCATGGAGAGGATCCCGCTTCCTGCGACACGCGCTGAAACGGGGAGAGGACGAATATCGGTAAGTTTGAATTTTCCTTCGGCTGCCTGACGGTACACTTCGGTGAGGATAAAGATCTTAATTGAACTGGCTGTCGGGAAGATCTCTTTTTCGTTCACGGAGAACTTCTCACCGGAATTCAGATCCTTCACTGAAATTCCGATGACTGCGTCAGAACGATCAGAAATATCTTTTAATTTTTCATTGAACTTCTGTTGAAGAATATCGGACTGTGCGGAAATGAACTGAAGGGCAAGAAATACAAGGACGAACAATCGCATATGAATCACCTTAAATGATGATTCAACCTAAAGAAAGATTGAGTGAAATTCAATGATAACGCTTATGAGAAAATCACAGGGCGCCCCTACGGGGTGTTTAGTATAAATGAATCACAAACACCTAACAGGATTCTATGGGACAAATATGAGCAATGCTAAGTGAGAGATCCTTCGCACAACAGAAATTATTTCAGGAGGATCATTCGTCTCACAGCAGTAAAATCGCCGGACTGCAGCCGGTAGAAATACATCCCGCTTGGAACGTTCTTCGCATCCCATATGACCGAATATGTTCCCGGCGAGAAATGGTCATTGACAATTGTTGCGACTTCGCGTCCAATAAGATCGAAGATGGTGATGGTAGTGTTCATATTTCGGGACGGATTATCATCCGTCCCTACATTCGCAATCGAGAAGGATATGGTGGTTGACGGATTGAACGGATTCGGATAATTCTGTTGCAGTGCAAAATGGTCCGGTATGATATTCACATTCTGAACCTTTGTGACACCATAATCATACGTGAACCATTCAGCTGCATCAATGTTACCGTCGCCATTGTTCGCGGGGAGTTGGGAGAGGAGCGCTCCAGCATCCGCCGTCTGATATTTTGCAATCGCAATGTAGAGTTTCAATGCACTCTTTCCGAAGAGAGATTGCGGAGAGAAATACCCCTCAAGTGTAGTGCCCGATTTGTTCTGTAACGAAATGCCGGCACCGTTCTTATCGAACCAGCCGGACCAATTGTTGGAACTTTCATTCGCCAGGAAATAATTCCATCCGGTTACTTTGCCGGACTTTGCCCATGGCGCGGTAACGAGGGGGCGAATGGAATCCGAAATAAAAATGAACATATCGCCGCTCTGTGATGTTGCGGACTGAGTAGCAACATAGAGATTGGAACCAGATGCAGCAAGAAAGAGGTCGAGATTATTGATCGATGCTGCTTTCGTTGCGACGGCATCGAGCACGCCGTCCATCACAAAACTCTGTTGAGTTGAGGTGTCTAACGTTCCGAAGTCGATGTGATAATCCTGACCGCCGTTATTGTCCCACGTGTTGTTCGCGTAATTAATGACGAACGCAACTTTGTTGATG
>JBMOHT010000176.1:0-7917 GCA_049317705.1 Bacteroidota bacterium
GACTTTCGGGAAGATCGAGATTCGAATTGAGTCCATTCGCTTTGATGATCTCATCCAGATTGCCGCTCGCACGATTGTCGGTCCATACAACGGGATTAGATAATATCTTCACCCATGATGGACGCTGATTGAAGATACCGAACATGAAATGGAGCACGGTTGTTTCGGTGATCGGGTGTGAAATACCAATACGAGGTGAGAATGCTGTCCTCATCGGAGTTTTCACATATGCTGAGCCGCTTCCGTCCGGCCGGTAACCGATCAGTCCTGTCTTTCCGGAATTGCCGTCCGTATACTGCGAGATCATCAATGGATCATAAAAGTTTTTCGACACGCTCTTATTCGCATTGAAGAAGTCGAATCGGATACCGGCATTGAGCACCATTCCGCCGACCTCGATCTTGTCCTGCACATACGCCGAACCTTCGTACGGATGATCGATGATTGGGATGATATCGTTCACCTGCACATACGGTGACGACAGCACGTTCCCTTCGTGGATCAGTGTCTGCACTTCCTGCAGTGAGAAGATCAATCCTGTCTTCACGAGATTCGATTTGTCCACCTGACTTGTGAGGTCCGCTTTCACGCTGTAATTCTTTGTCTTCGATTCGCTTCTCCAGATATCACCGGCGTATCCCCAGCGCTGCGTATCGAACAGATTCGATGTTGGCGGTTTGCCGAACGAAGGGAGCCACACTCCGTATGCGAGGACGGAATCGGTCGGTGATGGAAGTCCGTACGACACGAACTGCGCCGTCTGTGCTATCTCACTGAAATCAAGATTGTATTCCATCTGACTGTGCTGGAACGCCAGGTCCAGGAATGTTTGCGGACTGAACACCTGAGTCAGTTTCGCCTGGAGATTCAGAAGCTGTGCCCGTTCGGGAGCGCGGACAGTACTGCCGTCGCCGAAACTTCCGCCGTTATTCGCCGGACCGGAGAGCCAGTATTTGAATTTATTGTACGGGTCATCGATGAAGGGCAACGACTGAGATGCATTGTCCGCCACGATCGTTTCGGATGACTGATAACTTGTGCGCGGTGCACCGGAGTTCTTGAACTTGGTGAACATTCCATTCACGCTCACCACGGTCGTGCTTGCCGGTGTCCAATCAAGTGAACCTTGAAAGGTCATATCCGGATTGTATTTCATGGACGAGGGATAGATCCCGACACCCTCTTTATATCTGCCGGAAAGTAAAAAGCTCAATTCCGGAATGATCGGTCCATAGATCGTCACTTCCTGCTCCCACTCTGCTCTGTCGGTGTAATCGAACTGCGGGAACCGTTTACTGTCATTGATGAATGCTTTCCACCAGTCCGCTTTCTCCTGTGGGGTCATCTTTGCAAATTTGCCGTCGCCGAGATTTCCTTTTTGAGATTCTCCGGGAGCCATCCATTGTGTTCTCCATGTTCTGGACGTGTCCCAGAAATCGGGAGTGGTCATTACGGTATGGAACACATCGTTCTTATCATAGATGTTCCTCCCCCAATGATATTTATCCGCCGGACGGTTCTTATACGTGGCAACGGCGTGGATCTGATCCGTTGCTTTGCGCGAAACGATATTGACGATGGCTCCGTTCGCTTGACCGTATTCCGCGTTCCATCCGCCGGTGAGCACTTCGATCGTCTGAACGGTGGAAAGATTCACTGAAGAAAAATTCGTATTCGAACCAACGTCGCGGAGATCGAGCCCATCCACTCGGTATGATACATCACCGCCAAAACTTCCGCGGATACCGCCGTTGATGTTCGTAGAGGTCTGGTCCGCGATCACATCCTTCACTTCCTTCACCCATCCATTGGAGATCTCGTCTTTGGAGACGGTCTGTTTGCTTGCGGTCAGATCGAGTTCCACTTTCGGTTTTTCGGCTACGATCATGACTCCTTCTGCTTCGATCACCTGTTCTTTCAGTTGAAAATTGAGATTCGTCGTCTGATCGATCCTGACCTCAACATTTGTCTGCGTCACTTTTTGATAACCGACGATGGAGGCGGTGATGGAGTACGATCCTGCCGGAACATTGATGATGTAATAGTCGCCGGACAGATCGGTCAGGGCGCCGAGTTTCGTGCCGTTCACCACAACGGTGACACCAACGATCTCATCGCCGGTGGTCTTATCCTTGATCCTGCCGGAGATCTTCCCCGTATTTCCCGCGTAGAGAATTCCTCCGAACAGATTCGTCAGCGCGGTAACGATGAGCAGTATTCTTTTCAATCCCATAATATCATTCCATAGTTCTGATTTCATAGTACAATCAATGATCCGATCCGGTCGTTTCAATGCATCACCAGGTCCCCCGTCAGGCGTATATCCGCCGACGAGCTTCCGATCATAACTGTGAAGAGTCCCGGTTCAACGACGAACCTATTGTTCCGGTCAAGCAGCGACAGGTCTGATGAAGTAACCGTAAACTGCACGTGTTCCTTCTTCCCTTTAGGGATCGTGATCCGTTTGAACCCGCGAAGATTCTTCACGTACGTGGTGACGCTGCTCGTTACATCATGCAGATAGAGCTGCACCACCTCGTCACCGTCCATCGTTCCCGTGTTCTCAACATCGAATGATACCTCGACGTCACGGCCGATCGTTTGGGCTGAGGGTGTAACGGACAAATTGGAATATTTGAATTCGGTATAACTCATACCGAAACCGAACGGATAGAGCACATCGCAGACGGATGTGGGATCGCCGATCTCCGAACCCGGTTTATACGGGAAATTCAGCGGTATCTGCCCGACACTCTTCGGGAACGTGACCGGAAGTTTTCCTCCGGGATTGTAATCGCCGAACAGAACATCGGCGACCGCTTCCCCTCCCCATTTTCCGGGGAACCATGCTTCGATGATCCCGGGAACATTCCTGTCGATCCAATTGATGGTGACGGGACGGCCATTCACGAGAATGACCACCGTCGGTGTTCCTGTTGCGGCCACGGCTTTCACAAGATCGAGTTGATATCCGGGCAGGTCAAGACTTGTGCGAGATTTGGATTCTCCCACGATACGTTCATCATCACCGAGCACAACAACTGCCACATCCGATGTGCGCGCCATTGCTGCTGCTTTTTCGATCTCTTTGAGCTCTTCTGCATTCATCGGCGAAGGAAGGATCTCACTCTCCGGCCAGTTTGCATCGAGCAGTTCACATCCCTTCGTATATTTCACTTCGAAGGATGTCCCGGCTTTCTTCCGTATCCCTTCAAGGACTGACGTCACGTCGATCCTGTTCGGTCCGTATCGGCTCACCGATGACTTTGTTGCATCTGCATTCGGGCCGGTAACAAAGATGGAACGGATATTCTTCTTCAGCGGAAGAATGTTTCCCTTATTCTTCAGAAGGACGATCGATTTTCTTGAAGCTTCCAGAGATACGGCCTGATGTTCGTTCGATGCGACCACACTGTCTGCCTGCTCGGGATGTTGAACATACGGCTGATCGAACAGGCCGAGCCGGAATTTTACCCGAAGCACTTCCGCAACCCGTTCATCGAGCATGCTCATTGGAATCGTCCCTTCTTTCACCAATTCTCTCAGCGGGAGGATGAAATCATCCGGCGGTGTGAATTCCGTCCGAACATTCAATCCGGCTTCAACGGACTGACGGACGGCATCTTTGGCATCATTTGCTACATGATGTTTGGTAAAGATGTATTCCACCGCTTTACTGTCCGACACAACATATCCTTTGAAGCCCCACTCTTTCCGGAGTTTCTTCATAAGGAAATCATTGCTTCCGGTGATCGGTACCCCGTCATAATCATTGTAGGAACTCATCACACCCATGGCCTTCGCTTCAACGACCGCGGCCTTGAACGGTGCAAGATACATCGTCTCGACCTCACGAGGAGCAATATGCGGATCGGTCCGCGCTTCGCCGTCACGCCCCCCTTTCGGTGAGCTGTACACTGCAAAATGCTTCACAGTAGCAGCAACGTTACCGGACTGGATCCCTTTGATCTGTGCGACACCGAGTCGAGAGATGTGATACGGATCCTCACCATAGCATTCCACGACTCTTCCCCAGCGAGGGTCGCGTGCAAGATCCAAGATGGGTGAATACACATTCGAGTAACCGAGCACTTTTGCTTCCGTACCCGTGACAGCTCCGATACGCGAGACTAGTTCCATATCCCACGTTGCACCGACTCCAAGTTGTGATGGGAATGATGTTGCGCCATGCTGACAGAGTCCGCGGTTCCCTTCATTCGTAAAATCGACCGGGATGCCGAGACGTGTCTCTTCAACAAAGAACCGCTGCACCTGATTGATCGCCGATGCATGCTTCGACGGAGGCCACGAATATTGAGTCGTGGTATTCGACCGGTCGAGTCCGTTCAATTGTTCGTCGATGTTCGCAATGCCGTCTTTCCAGATCTCGTTCTTCCATTGCGGAGTCGGAAGTTCATCCTTCAACACTCTGCCGAATCCGTACAGTGTCGCCATCTGATTCGTCTTTTCATTCACCGTCATCACGCTGAGCAGATTCTTCACTCGCTTTTCAATATCGAGTTTCGGATCCTCATACGGATCTTTCGTTCCATTTTTATTCAGGTCGATCCAGCCGGAACGGTACATCGCATCCTTCGCCGTCCCGCTTTTTTGAGCGGAGGCGGTGACAAACAGAAGTACTGCAAAACCTAAGAAATAAATTTTCATCGTCAGATATTATTGAGTTTTTTTAGCATCGAAATAATCGATGATACCGTATACATTGGTGTTGACCTCTTTCATCTCCTCCAACAGCGGATAATACGGCGTGAAGTTATTGTCCACGATCCCTTTGTTCGCATCGGCATTCGAGGGATCAGCTTTTTTATCCGTCGGATCGTTATCCTGATATTTGAACCAATGCCATCCTACAACGACCTTTGATTCGAGCAGAGCCAGCGTGAAATTTTGATAGAAATATCCGCGGTCTTTTTGGGTGGGAACGATCCAGCCTGCACCTGTTTGATTCTTCAAACCTGAATCCTCGGCCTTCGTGTACCATTCCGTAATGAGGATAGGTTTACCGGACCATTCGGACCACTTCACCAAACGGTCGTTTTCCGGTGTCCAAACATCATAATAATTCACCGAAACAGCATCCATAAATTTGCCTGCACTTTCGAAGACCGGTCTTTTTTTGATGATGTCTCCATGGAACCTGCAGCCGAGATACAGATGATTGGGATCGTATTTCTTGATCGCTTTGGAAACGATGGAGAAGTAACGTCCTGACATATATGCAAGAAATGCATTTCGTTCCGCATCAGAAATAGCGGACACGGCGATCTGTTTTGCACTCAGCCATTCTTTTGCAGCCCTGTAACCGGGATCTTTCTCGCCGAGCTTCAAATATCTGTCCAGCGCATCATTGGGAAACGGCATTTCATTATCGGAAAAATAACCAAGAAGACTCTTCTCGTTCTTATAGTTCATTGCTTCCGCAGCTTCCGTGTCGCAGTATTGTTCAAATTCAGGATCGAAGACGAAGATGAGGTCGTTCGGATATCCGGTATGACCCGGCTGCTGAAATGTTCCCCCGCGTTTCTTCCCGTACCCTGCCATGAAATTGAATCCTCGTGTATAGATCAGATGGTTCGGCGATTCCTTGATGAGGTCGGCGTCGGACCAGTTACCGGTACCGTTGAATCCGATCTCGGTGAGAAGCTGCGATGTCGAGTCGAGCCATTTCCTGTTCGAACCGAACCGTTTGAAGAGTATGGAATTTTGCTTCTCCGATGTTCCGGGTTTCACCGTCACGACAGCTTTGTGGATGAACAAATGACCTTCCGGATCGACCAGCCACCAGCGGTCTCCGACCTTCTTCGGATAGAAGAAACCGGTCGCTTCAACTTTGGTATCAAGTCTTCCGCCGAACTGCGAATACGCTGGTTCAGTGCGCGGCGAGAATCCGGAGAGGTTATGCAGGATCTGTGTAGGATACTCATTCCACTCTCCGTACGAGCGGGTCCCATCCTCGTGATAGACCTTCTTCTTTGCCTTCACTGTGATCTCATCCTGAGCCGATGTCGTAAGAGATCCGGCAAACAGCAGAATGAATATCAGAAGAATTTTTTCACATACTGTAGTTTTCACTGTCATACATCCCTTCTGGTTCGATCTTTTTACTTTTCTCCGGCTGATGAAGTGTCACCGCCGGTAATCGTGATTCCTTCGGATCATGGTCCATTATTTCATCAGGGCCATCTTCCGGACCATCATCCCGCCGTTCCATTCAAGAACAGAGAAATAGATCCCGCTCGCGTAATTTCGTGCATCCCAGATAACATTGAAGGTACTTCCCGCCTCGACCTTCCCTCGGAACACCTCCGCGATCTGTTGACCCAGAACATTTTGGATACGCACAACCGCTGTTCCCGCTGTCGGTACTGTTGCTTCCACCGTTGTGATGGGATTGAACGGATTCGGATAGTTCTTCATCTCGGCAAATGCAACAGGTGATTCCATTCTCGCTTCAACGACCGGTGAATAGGAATATCCTCCGTCGTGATCGAGCTGTTTCAAACGGTATTGATGAATTCCGGAAAGAGTACGTTGATCAAGAAAGAAGTATTGTTTGGGAGCATTACTGTTTCCGGCGCCCCGGACAAACCCGATCATATTCCACTTGCTGTCGTATCCTTGTTCAATCCGGCGTTCGATCTCGAACCCATAATTTGAAATTTCCGTCGCGGTCGTCCAGCAAAGCCGGATCTGTGAACGGAGTTTCTCGACAGTGAATGAGGTCATCTCCACCGGAAGGATGGATGATGTCGTTTCGAGCATCACTGCGGACGATGCGGAAACAACGAACGTGAATGCGGTCGTGTCATTCGAATACGTGCGGGTGACCGACGGCGATGACACCGAGCCGGTAAATTCCCCAGCCGTACTGCCTGATTGTGAAACGGATCGTCCGTTCAACAGGATCCCGCTCATTGCGGCAATTCCGCCGGACGTCGGTTTGAGTTCGAACATATTCGCGCCGGAAACGGACGATGGAATTTTAAGCGTCACTGTGCAGGTGGTATCATCATTCAGCGAGGTCCCTTTGTTGATGATCATGACCCGAATTATTCCCTGATCATCCTTTGTTGACCATACTTTCAGATGAGGACCTCCTGCTGTGACACATGAATTCGCGGTGAATTTCGCATGGTTCTGAACCGCTTTTGCAAATAGGACCATGCTATAATATAGAGGCCGCACAAGGACGATACCGCTGCCGACCTGAGCGGAACTGAATGTCCACGGAGAATAGACCGCCGTGGAACTTCCTTCGATGGCGAAATTGATACCGTCGCCTCCGGCTTTTGCCAGTTCATACATAAAGTCCATCGCCCACAAAGCAGCTCCGAACGAATTACTGGCGGAGTCCTTCCCGCCGGCACAGATCGAATTGGTCTCCGCCATTCGGAACTGAACCCCATTCGATCGTGCAATAGTGATGGACGGCTTCAGGTCCTCCGACACTTCAAGCCGTGTATATTTTTCCGCATACCGGCTTGAGTTCGAATCCTTGGTAAAGAATTTTTCCAGGAAGACAGAAGCGATCCCGTCCGATGCACACCCGAGCGGATAGTCGTGATATGTAACGGTCTTTAATTTTCCGGCACCGACATTCGTATTCACCGACGTGATGAAGTTCTGAACATTGCCGGCGAATTCCTGGGTGTATGTCGGCTTGGCAAGTGTAGGTCCCGCTATATCACCGTACGGTTTCACGGCATTCGCGATCAGATCGAATTCCTGCTGGAATTGTGAATAGCCGTATCCTGATAATCGTCTGCTGTTGCTGACATATGCATCAGGTTCATTGCCGATCTCGAACTGAAGATCGAGCGAAGGCCGCTGGGAATTCTTCAAAGTGGAATTGATCTTCGATGCGAAGTCCGCCGATCTTCCATCGTCGATCACGGC
>JBMOHT010000177.1:0-7911 GCA_049317705.1 Bacteroidota bacterium
TTCTGATACCACGACGGTTCAAGGAACGGGAACCGCTTCAGCATCTGTTCTTTTCCCCAGGACGGGATGAAGAAGTATTCGTGATTCCCGAAGGCGGGATAGACCGGGAATTTCAGCAGAGCGCGAAGCGTATCGAAGGACTTCCACGAACTGTTCCACATTCCCATGGAAGTGATATCGCCGAGATGGAAAAGTGCCGACGCCGTCGTCTCCTTTGCCATGAACGAAAAAAGCCGCTGAGCCATCCGTTCATTGTCCTGCTCCTTCAGTTTGAGCGTCTCGATCCAGAGCGGATGCTGCGAGTCTGAGATGAAGAGAAGCACATCGCTCTGCTGAGCGAAAGCAAGCTGAATGAAAAAGATGAACGGAAGGAATAGCGTGACGGGTGATCTCATGCTGAATGATACGGGAATTCCTGCAGAAACAAAAATAGCCTATCGTTCCTCTCTATCGCCGCAAAGAAGATCCTGTGCGCATTTACAATTCCTGTGCTTTGGCCCGAACATACTCTTCGAAAATAGCGGTGCCATAGCAGGGAGCGATTGTGTCGTGCTGCGTCACTTCAAGGAAGAATGCGAACTTGTCGTATGAATTTCTGCTGAAGAGTTTCATCATAGGGAGGAGGAGGCGAAAGAATCCCGATGGAACCGAACGAACGGCCTTATTCGGATCGACGTTACGCTGGACGATCTCGTTCAACTCTTTTCGTGAATAGATCGTTTTGCCGCCTGCCTCTATGGTGCAGTTCGATCTCTGTATGCTGTCCACCGTTATGACTGCGAGATCACCTTCATTGATCGGATTGGTCAAGTGATCACCGGAACCGATGGTGACCAGTTGACCTTTTTTTGCCATTCCCATCATATCGATGAAAGCACTGAACAATGCGGGAGGTTTGATGATGGAAAAATCGATACCGGATGATTTCACCTGTTCCGAAACATCGTGATGCACGTTGAAATAATTCAGGTGCGGATATCGTTCGGCATGGAATGCAGAGATGTAGATGAACTTTTTCACAGCCGAACGCTTCGCCTCGTTGAGGATATTCATATTCCCTGTAAAATCGACCTCATTGAATGTTGGTCTGCTTTTATCTAAAGGGGAGACACTTTTTCCCAGAGCAGAGATGACGATCTCCTGTCCGTGCAGTATGCTGTGGAGCGATGCCGGTGCGCAGACATCGGCCGTGATATATGTTACCGTATCGTGAAAATATCGACGTGCCGTTGCTTCATTGCGGACAACCGCGGTCACAGCAAATCCTTGCCGCACCAGCTGCCGGACAATTTCCTTCCCGAGATTCCCGGTAGAACCGAATACGATCACTTTTTTCATTATTCACCGCTTATGATAATATTTTGTAAAGGGGATCATTCAACTCTGCATCGATCTGTCGTATGAGAGGATCATTTTTATAGGACCGAACTGCTGCACGGCATCCCGAAAATAGTATGAGGAGTGTTCCGGCAGATTGCTGTCATGCGGTCCTTTGCCGCTCTTGGCGATGATGATGCTTACCGGTTCGGATACTTCGTCAACCATTATGCTGATGGAATCGATATCCGTCACCAGTGTGCCGCGAAGAGTTTTTCCGCGAGGGACAGCCATTTTCGATCACGATTGAAAGCATATCGATCCAAGGTCATCTCGACATTGATATGGTGAGGAAATGTATCCTCAAATAAAAGTGAAATTGGCAGAGGATTCAACTGAACAAATGGACAGATTGCCCTCGATGCTGCGTCCTTTCTGTTGAGTGCGAACTCGGTTCGTTCGATCGTTGGTGAACAGATGGATGGAAAAAGAATGGAACAACTGCGGACCATCATTACCAATGCAGTCCCATCACAAGAAGTCTGTTGCAAATGATTGTTCCGATCAACGCAATGATCAGAACAGGGGAAAGTGTCGTCAGTCTAACCAATTCTTTATTGGCGTGTGTTGTTGGGTACGGCGTGTTCAATAAATATCCAAATCCCCAAAACAAGGTGAACGGACTGAACATCGGATAGAACAAACTTAAAAAAACGATCACCGGAAGATTCAACAGCGTCGTTATCATTATTCCGAAGTACAACGGATACTTTACGAGTGAATTGATGAATATCCTCCGGCGTGATCTGTCGTTGATACTATCTTCGCTCGCCATTTCCACAAAATATCGGCTCAGCATCTTCATCGCATAGAACAGGAATATCGCGCCGCAAAGCGCAAGCACAATGATCAGCCAAAGAGGAAGACCCAGAGTGTGAAATATATACCCGGTGTCCCCGCCGGTGAACAATGGGGAAATGAGCAGATAGCCGCCGAAATTGATATACCCGAACACGCTCATAAAGAGAAAGAACAGGAACAACAAATTCCTCTTTGAGGAGTAGGCACAGATCGTTTGGAATAATATTCCGACGAACAGACTGCACAACGGACCGGCAGCGGCGACAGCGATACGCTGCATATCGGAGAGTGCGGATGCATCATGCTGAACATAATTATGGAACAGCGTTACATCCGTTGAGTGGAAATATATTGCTGCAGCAAAATGCCCGAGTTCATGCATCGTTTGCTGCCACAGTGTTGCAACAACAAACAGCATTGTTGAGTTGAGGATGATGTTCTTGTTGTTCATGGATACACTAATATGAAAGATTCGGGATCAAGTGTAGTTCGTTGCTTTGTTTTTAGTACGTTATCGTTACGTTTATTCTGAAAAATTAGTGAATCTTTTTCCATCGAAACGGTAGAGACCTGTTTCTCTCGTTCCCACCCAAATAGCTCCGGTTTTATCTTCCAAAATTGTCCAGATCCAAGGATTGATCAGTCCATCGTGAAAACACGTGAATGACTTTCCATCATAACGGGAAAGACCACCATCACCGCCAAACCAAAGGTTGCCGTTTTTGTCTTCTATGATCTTCGCAACAAGACCATTATAACCCGGCAAACCATCGCTTTTTGTAAAACTTGTGAATGTTTTTCCATCATATCGGTAGGCTCCGCCCCAATTGCTGAACCAAATATTCCCGTTCTTATCTTGCAATTGAGGCCAAGCCCAATTATGACCGACTCGTCTCGACTCGAATTGGAGTGTTAGTTCTTTTAGTTTAAAATTGGTTATAGAATTACCATCATAACGATACACACCTTCGTTACCTCGTCCGCCAAACCAAATGTTGCCTGCTGTATCTTCTAAAATATATTCCACGTTATTGTTACTGCTCATATAGCCACCGGTGTTATCACTAACTATAAACGGAGTAAAGGATTTGCCATCGTAGATATAAACGCCATGTATTGTTGCGAACCAAAGTTTTCCGCTTTTTGCTTGCACAATACTGAATACCCAATCCGAGTTACGATTGTTGGTATTCTTGTTGGGCTGGAGGTTTTTTCGTAAAGGAATCCGGATTTTAGAGAATGTTCTGCCATCGTAAAGATAAAGTCCCGCTCCAGTACCTATCCAAATTTTACCATCGTTATCTTCAACGAGGGTAAAAATATTATTGATGTTCAGCCCATCGGTCGCTAAATATTGAGTAAACGATTTTCCGTCATATTTAAAAAGCCCATTATCTGAGGTTCCAAACCAAAGGTTTCCTGCTTTGTCCTGCAGACCACATTGAACATTACCATTTCCTATGTTTTTTATAAATTTTGGATGTTCCTTTTCTTGTGGCAAATCCTTTTTTGCGGGTCCGCTGCAAACTGTTCCAAAAAGGAGTATGATCAGGAAAGGTAAAACGTGTATTTGTGAGAAAAGTTTTTTCATTGTTCAAATTGTCTTTGAGGTTTTGTTCACTATTTGTCGGTTTGGATGTCGCTTAGCAATGACCGTTAACTTCTGTAATTGTTCATTATTGCATGTATTCTACCCAATAGGGTGGATATACGCAAGCGAAGCTGCGTCTATTGATCTTATGAATGCTGTAGTGCTTGACCCTATGGATTCTGTTGCTGACGTTCATTTTTGTCTCGAATGTCAGATGATCGTCATCTTTCATACGGCAATGTTCTCTCATTTTTGCTTATATTCTGCTTATATGAATTTAGGGCAATAATAATGGCACAATCACGCGATATCCGCGCTTCGCGCGGAACGAATATTACCGCCAAAGGATGGATCCAGGAAGCCGCCATCCGCATGCTGATGAACAATCTCGACCCCGATGTCGCCGAACGTCCGCAGGAATTGATCGTCTACGGCGGCACCGGAAAAGCTGCCCGCAACTGGAAATGTTTTGACTCTATTATAGAGGCACTTCGTTCGCTCGAAAATAATGAGACCCTGCTCGTCCAATCCGGTAAACCGGTCGGTATCTTCCGCACGCATTCCAACGCGCCGCGCGTGCTCATCAGCAACTCCATGCTCGTCCCGAAATGGGCCACGTGGGATGAGTTCCGCAGACTCGAAGCGCTCGGACTCACCATGTATGGACAGATGACCGCCGGAAGCTGGATCTATATCGGTTCGCAGGGAATTCTGCAGGGAACATACGAAACGTTCGCCGAAGCGGCACGTCAGCATTTCAAAGGAACGCTCGCCGGAAAATTCCTGCTCACCGCCGGACTCGGTGGAATGGGCGGCGCACAGCCGCTTGCTGCTACGATGAACGGCGCAGCATGTCTCGCCATTGATGTCGACAGAACACGCATCGAAAAACGTCTCGCGACAAAATATCTCGATGTGATGAGCGAAGATCTGAACGAAGCACTCGCCATGATCGCCGATGCGAAGAAAAAGAAACAGCCGCTATCCGTGGGACTCCTCGGCAATGCGGCGGAGATCGTCCCCGCCATTGCGCGCGGAAAATTCCTTCCCGACATTGTTACCGACCAGACATCAGCACACGATCCTCTCAACGGATATGTCCCCGCCGGAATGTCCTTCGAAAAAGCACTCGATTTGCGGAAGAAGAATCCGAAAAAGTATGTTGAGCTTTCACGCGCATCCATCGCTGCCCATGTGAAAGGACTTCTCCTCCTAAAAAAGAAAGGGAAGATCGTTTTCGATTACGGCAACAACATCCGCGGCGAAGCGCAGGTCGGCGGCGTGAAGAATGCATTCGATATTCCGGGATTCGTTCCTGAATATATCCGTCCGCTCTTCTGCGACGGCAAAGGACCGTTCCGCTGGGTTGCACTCTCCGGAGATCCGGAAGATATCTATCGCACAGACCGCGCCGTGCTCGAAACATTTCCCGAGAATCAATTGCTGAGGAACTGGATCGAGAAAGCGCAGAAACAGGTCGCATTCCAGGGATTACCCGCACGCATCTGCTGGCTTGGATACGGTGAGCGGGCGAAGATGGGAAAAATTTTCAATGACCTCGTCCGCCGGGGCGAAGTGAAAGCGCCTATCGTCATCGGCCGCGATCATCTGGATTGCGGCAGTGTCGCATCGCCGAACCGCGAAACGGAAAAGATGAAGGACGGCAGCGACGCGATCGCGGACTGGCCGATCCTTGGAGCGATGCTCAATTCTGTCGGCGGTGCAAGCTGGGTCAGCGTCCACCACGGCGGCGGTGTGGGGATCGGAAATTCCATCCACAACGGCATGGTGATCGTCTGCGACGGCAGCGCGGAAGCGGATGAACGTCTCGAGCGTGTGCTCACATACGATCCCGGCATGGGCATCATGCGTCACGCGGATGCGGGATATGACCGCGCAGTAAAGAATGCAAAGAAGTTCGGTGTGAAGATCCCGATGATGAAATAACATCATCATGCATACATGAGAGAACAGGCAAAGAAAATATTATCCGTTCCAGTCTACACATTCTTTTCGAAGAACCGGATGGCCATTGCGTTCTCCGTCGCACTCATTACGCTCGCCGTGTCCGGGCTCTTTGCGTTCCGTATCGTATTACAGCTGAAGGATGATCATGATACCGTTGCACAAAAATACGAGATGCTGAAGGAACTGGATCAGGTGCTGGCGCAGGTTTCGCTGAGCCAGACCGAGATCCGTTCGTTCTATCTTACTTCCGATTCCACCTACCTGACTTCGTATAGACTTAAACAGGATTCCATCCGCAGTCATTTCTCGCTGCTGCTCAATCCGCTCAACATCCGCAACGAACAGGTCGCACATCTTCGCGCATTGGACAGTCTCATCGAACTTCGCGACCGGTTCAATGAACAGAAACTCGAGTATTTCCGGCTCTGGGGACAGCAGTCCGCGGAACAGGAATTCTCCATCAAACAGAGTCAGCAGATCGTCCGTCAGATCGACCGGCTTGTCCACACGATCGACTCCGAAGAGAAAGAACTGCTCTCACTCCGAAAATCTGCAACGACGACCCAGGTGTACAGAGCACTGCTGGTGATCACCTTCGGCGGTCTTATTGGTGTGTTCCTGTTTGTGATCGTATTCCTCCTATTAAATGCGGAGATCAGACAGCGGTCCAAAGCCGAAGAACAGTTACGTGACAGTGAAAAGCGCGTCCTCAGTTTTCTTGAGGCGATCCCGGCCGGCGTCTTCATTCTCACTCCGGACGGAACTCCGTACTATGCCAATGAAGAAGCAAAGAACATCCTCGGCGACCGAATCCTTCCCAAACCGGGAAGCGGTGAACGGTTCGAAATGTATAAGGTCTGCATTCAAGGAACCGACACCGTCTATCCGCTCGAACTTATTCCCATCATGCGGGCACTGAAAGGCGAACGTTCCAGCATTTCTGACATAGAAGTGTGGAAGCCTGATGCGATCGTTCCGCTCATCGTCACCGGAACTCCCATCTACGATCCGCGCGGAACGCTGCAGTATGCCATGGCGGTGTTCCTGGACAATACGGAACAGAAACGTGCGGAGCAGGGACTCGCGGACAGCGAGGAACGGTTCCGTCAGATCATCGAGAATGCCAGCGACATCATCTACCGTACGGACCATCGCGGAAACTTCACGTATGTAAATCCCACCGGACTGAGGATGATGGGATATTCGATCTCGGAAGTGGTCGGTATGCACTTCACGCTCTTTGTGAAATCGGAAGACCAGCAGAAGGTTGCCAAACAGTATTTCCGGCAGATGCTGACGAAGACCAAATCCAGTTATATGGAATTTCCCGCATTGAAGAGGAACGGTGAAGAAGTGATCCTCGGCCAGAGCGTTGAACTGCTCTTCGATAAGAATACCGTCACCGGATTCCTCGCTATCGCCCGGAATATCACCGAGCGGAAATTAGTGGAAGAGGAGATCTCGCGGCGTCAGCAGCAGCTCGATACGGTCGTGATGACGGTGGATGAAGGGATCACACTCAGCGATGAGAGCGGACGGTTCGAGATCTTCAATGCGAAGATGGAGGAGTTGACAGGATATTCCAAGGATGAAGCAAATCAAGGAGAGTTCACGAAACTTCTCTATCCCGATCCGGAAGAACAGAAGCGGGGGATCGAACGTCTTGGCGAAGTTGTGGAAAAAGGATTCATTCATGATGTCGAGACCAATGTCGTGAGCAAATCCGGCGAGGAGAAAACATTGCTCATCTCCACACGCATCGTGCACGTGAAGGATAAAGTGATGTATCTCAGCGCGTACAGGGACATCACTTCCCGCAAACGGTTCGAAGAGGAATTGAAGAAGGCAAAAGATTCTGCCGAATCCGCAACGGTCGCGAAATCGCAGTTCCTCGCCACCATGAGTCATGAGATCCGCACCCCGATGAACGGAGTGATCGGTATGACCGATCTGCTTATGCAGTCCGAACTGAATCCGGAACAGCGCGAATACACTGAGATCATCCGCACGAGCGGCGAGACCCTGCTGACGCTCATCAACGACATCCTCGATTTCTCCAAGATCGAATCGGGAAAATTGGATATGGAGAAGCGTCCTATCGATCTTCAGAATCTGATCGAAGAGACATTCGATCTTGTCGCGCGCCGCGCAGTGGAGAAACGTCTCGACCTCGT
>JBMOHT010000178.1:0-7891 GCA_049317705.1 Bacteroidota bacterium
TTTGTATCATCCCGGAGGGATGATACGTTTATAGAAACGCACCAGCACGTGAATGCACGACCCCGAAGGGGTCGAACCGAAAGATTATGTAATTGAACGATGTCGAGGAAAAGATACGAGTGGGGTATATATATTGCAGTAAAATTGCATTGCGTTACGAGGTAGTCGATATATTGCTGTTTTGCAAATTATATTGCCGCTTTATATCTCCAAAATTGTTTTAACCACAACACTACCAGCGAGATCCCAACCAATCCGACAACACCGCCGGATGACATCGCCGTATGGGCATCCGTTGCCGCAGCCAGGAATCCGATGAGTGTCCCGCCGATCAGGGGTCCGCTCATATAACTGATCATTTCAATTCCGACCATCCGTCCGCGGATTGAATCCGGTATCGTCTGATTCCATATGATGGAACGGAACATTCCGCAGAGCATATCGGAAAATCCAGCCATCCCAAGAAAGAACAGCATCAGCCAGAGATTTCCTGCAAGTCCTGCAGCCGCTATTCCCACACACCAGCCAAGCGCGGCGAAGGTGATCGCTTTTCCGTGACGGTCGATCTTTTTGATCCACCCGCTGGTGATGGTCGCAACGAATGAACCGACAGCGATGGACGCATGGAGCGAGCCAAGCACCGAAATGCTTCCATACGTTGCCGCGATCGCGGGGAACAACGGATACGGATACGTCGTGGTCATCGACATCATATCCACGAAATATGTCCCGAGCAGTTCCTTTCTGCTCCATGCATAGCGGAGTCCTTCCACAATATGTGCCAGTGAGAATTCTTCGGATTCTTCCCGTTCCAACTGGAACTGCCGTTTGATCATGATAATGGTAGTGATGGAAACCAGGAATGAAAGTGCATCAATAAGATATGTATAGAATAGTCCGAACGAAGCGAGGATGATGCCAGCGATCGAAGGACCGAGGATCATCGCCGTGGTTCCGCGGAATCCGCTCAGCGCGCTGGCGGCCGGGATCTCTTCCTTCTCGATCACACGCGGCGTGAGTGCATCGAGCGCGGGACGGTGGAATCCGCCGGCAAATGCCGCCACCGCCGCAATGGAGAACAGCATCCACACTGAAACATTCTCCATCAACGCTGTTGCCACCAACGCAAGACTGGTCATCGTCAGGACCGATTCGGAAATGATGATGATCTTCTTCCTGTCGAATCTGTCCGCAACTGAACCGCCGATGAAACCGCTGAATGTCAGCGGAATCAGCTGGAACATACCGAGGAGTCCAACATAAGCGGTGGAACCTGTGACCGTATAGATCTGATACGACAGTGCTACGGATGTGATCGAAGAACCGAGGAATGAAATGAACTGACCGATGAACAACAATCGGAAATCCCGGTTCTTCTTCAGCGGAGTGATATCGATGGTGATATTAGTAAAGAATGACATTCGTATCCGGAATGATGATCATCACAACAATGATCATCGATAGTTAAAATTAGTGTTTCAATTGTATCGCAAACAATTCCTTCGAACGGGTGTAGACCCAGCCGACAATGATAAGTGTCATCGTCCCGCCAAATAGTACGGACGGAACTGTTCCAAGGAGTTTTGCTGCTAGTCCCGATTCGAACGCGCCGAGTTCGTTTGAAGAACTGAGGAACATGCCGTTCACCGCCTGCACTCTTCCTCGAAGTTCGTCGGGGGTCATCAGTTGAAGGATCGTCGAACGGATCACAACACTCACACTGTCGAATGCTCCGCTGAAGAACAACGCTGCTAATGATATCCACATCACTGTAGAAGATGCAAAGGTGAGAATGCAGACACCGAATGCGGCGACGACCGCCAACAGATTTCTCCACGCATGCTTCATCGGAGAGAAACGTGAGAGCAGGATCAGCGTTATCACCGCGCCCGCTGAAGGAGCCGAGCGCAGCAGACCTAATCCTTCGGGGCCAACATGAAGGATATCTTCCGCAAAGATCGGAAGTATTGCAACCACTCCACCGAACAGGACGGAAAAAAGATCGAGGGAAATAGAATAGAGGATGATCTTCGTTTTGAACACAAAACGGATTCCTTCTTTCAAGCTGTCGAAGATATTCTCATGTTTCGGCGGTGTAGTTATAGGACGGTCCTTAATGAACGTCAGCAGCAGGAATGTACAGCACGTCAGTCCAACAACAATGAGCAATGTATTCGAGAATCCGAAGAGCGAGTATGAGAATCCCGCCGCCATCGGTCCGATGATCGCACCGCTCTGCCATGCGGAGCTTCCCCACGTGGATGCATTCTCATACGCTTCCCGCGGGACGAGGAATGCGCGAAGCGATTGCGCCGCCGGAGAATAGAACGCCCTGAGCACACCGATCAGAAATATAACGGAATAGATCCCTGCAAGAAGTGCCGTTTGCGAAAGTGATGCACGCATGCTTTCGGTTGTATAGAAATGGAGGAAGAGCGACGAACAGACAATACCCGCAGCTGAGAATAGGATCATTTTCTTTTTGCTGACCCTGTCAGCCAGATGACCTCCGAACAGAGAAAGACCGATGAACGGGACCGCCTCAACAAGTCCGATCAACCCGATTACCAACGGATCGAGTGTGATTCGATACAGCTCATACCCGATTGCCACTTCCTGAACAAGCTGGGCAATGGTGATCAGGAATGAAGCGGTGACAAAATAGCGGAATTCGTGATACCTCAGTGCCTGGAATGGATCTTTTTTCATACTGTAGTGCTGCAGGGAATTTTTTAGCGTTTCAATTGTTATAAATATAGCACAAATCGAAGCATTTTCCATTGATAGAATCAGGATTCGCGAAACCTTGTTTTACCGTCCATCTTTCTCTACCTTAAGGCACTAATCGAAAACTACGCTATGAAAAATATCCTGCTCCTCCCTTTCCTTCTGTTCGGATCACTTTTTGCGTCACAACCGATCCACGTTCTTACCGTCAACGGAAGCATCAATCCGACCACATATGATTATCTGAAACACGGCATTGAATACGCGCAATCAAGCAACACTCAGGCAGTCATCATCGAACTGAACACTCCCGGCGGACTCCTTCAGGCAACACGGGATATCGTCACCGAATTTCTGAATGCGAAGATTCCGATCATCGTTTCCGTCTCACCGAAAGGTTCGCGCGCCGCTTCAGCCGGTGTCTTCATCACCATGGCTGCCCATATTGCCGTAATGGCTCCGGGAACGAATATCGGAGCCGCTCATCCCGTCAGTTCACAGGGAGAAATGGATTCCGTCATGTCCGGAAAAGTGACGAACGACGCCGCGGCATTCATCCGCTCCATCTCGGAAAAACGGAATCGCAATGTGGAATGGGCTGAGGATGCTGTCCGCAAAAGCGTCTCAATCACTGAGACAGAAGCATTAAAGAATAATGTCATCGACTTTATCGCATCGGACCGCGCAGCGGTTCTGGATTCCCTCGACGGCAGAATGGTCATCATTGATTCCGATACGCTCACACTATCCACGAAGAATGCGGTCATCGAAGATCACAGTATGAACTGGCAGTTCGAGATGCTCAATCTTCTGAGCGATCCGAATATCTCATACATTCTGTTCCTCATCGGCATCTATGGAATTTTCTTTGAACTCTACAATCCGGGATCGATCTTCCCCGGAATCGCCGGAGCCATCGCAATGATCCTTGCTCTCTATTCTATGCAAACGCTTCCGCTCAATTATGCCGGACTCGCACTGATCGTTGTGGGGATCATTCTATTCTTATTGGAAATTAAAATTACCAGTTACGGACTCCTCTCTATCGGTGGTGCAATTTCATTGTTCTTCGGGTCCATCATGCTCTATCAGAACGATCAGCCGCTGGAATTTGTAGAGGTCTCACTCAGCGTCATCATCCCGCTCGTCATTTCAACAGCATTGTTCTTTGCTTTTGTGGTCGGCGCCGGATTGAAAGCGCAAAAACGAAAAGTGGAAACGGGCGAACAGGGAATGATCGGTGCCGAAGGAGTCGCAGTGGCGGTGCTGAATCCGACCGGACAGGTCCGTGTTCAGGGAGAGATCTGGAATGCCGAAAGTATCGACGGTAAGATCGCAAAGGATTCAAAGATCATTGTAACAGAAATTCACGGTTTGTTGTTGAAAGTAAAAAAAGGATAGCAATCCGCATGTCATCCCCGAATGCTTTTATCGGGGATCCATATATTAAAATGGATTCCCGCGGAGAACATGCGGGAATGACACGTGTCTTAATATAATCACTAAGGAGAACTACAATGGACGGCATGATAGGCTTCATATTTCTGATCGCATTTGCCGCGATCATTCTTTTCAATCTCATCAAAGTACTGTCGGAGTACGAACGGGGCGTCATCTTCCGTCTCGGTCGCCTGCTCGGCGTTAAGGGTCCCGGACTTATCATCCTGATCCCAGGCATCGACCGGATGATCAAAGTGAGTCTCCGAACTGTAGTGCTGGATGTTCCTCCGCAGGATGTCATCACCAAAGATAACGTCTCCATTAAAGTGAATGCCGTTGTCTACTTCCGCGTCGTCCAGCCGGACAAAGCGATCGTCTCCGTTGAGAACTATATCTATGCAACATCACAGCTTGCACAGACAACACTGCGCAGCATCCTCGGTCAGTTCGAACTGGACGATCTGCTCGCACAGCGCGATAAGATCAATCACGAACTGCAGGTGATCATCGATCAGCATACCGAACCGTGGGGCATCAAGATCTCCACCGTTGAAGTGAAACAGATCGATCTGCCGCCGGAAATGCAGCGCGCCATGGCAAAGCAAGCGGAAGCGGAACGCGAACGCCGCGCAAAGGTCGTCCACGCCGAAGGCGAACTCCAGGCAAGTCAGAAACTCGGCGAAGCTGCCGGTGTAATCGAAAAGAATCCGATCGCATTGCAATTGCGCTATCTTCAGACGCTTACCGAGATCGCATCCGAGAACAGCTCCACTGTCATCTTCCCGCTGCCGATGGAGATGCTGCGTCCGTTCATGAATATCGGCGGAGGCAGCTCCGAACCGAAATCTCTGAAAAAGTAATTGTCGATCGGCGGAACGGATGCTGATTTCCGTTCCGCCGGCGAATTTACCTCCCTCCAAATCACTTCTCCTGATCAGATGATAAAACTTCTCTTCCGCACGCTCATTCTCACGGCAAGTACGATTGCACAGCCTAGCATTCTGTACGGCTCCAATCTTGCCGCGGGTCATTATGTCAGAGTGAATGATATTTCACTCTATTATGAGATCTACGGTAAAGGAAAACCGCTGCTTCTGATGCACGGAAACAGCGGTTCAATTGCTTCATTCAGCAAATTCATCCCATATCTTGCGAAACAATATCGAGTGATCGCCGTGGACAGCCGCGCGCAGGGACGCTCGGGCGATTCGGACAAGGAGCTGACATTCGAACAGATCGCCTCCGATTTTTCCATCCTGCTCGACTCCCTTCACCTGAGTTCCGTCTATGCCGTCGGCTGGAGCGACGGCGGCATCGTTGGTCTACAAATGGCGTTGTCATATCCTGACAAAATCTCAAAGCTTGTTGCGATCGGGGCTAATTTCGTCGCTGATTCTACAGCCCTGTCAGCAGATAATTTCGATACTACGAAGATCACGTGGTTTTGTGAGTTGCCGAAGGATGAACAGAACAATGTCATCCGAAATTCATACAATCCCGAACGGGCCGGACTCATCTATGATAAATTGATCGATCTTGACCTGAAATATCCAAATTTCACCCTGCCGCAGCTCGCTTCCATTAAAACACCGACGCTGGTCGTCGCTGGGGATCATGACATCATTTTCGATACACATACGTTGAAATTGTTCCACGCTCTTCCCAATTCGCAGCTGTTCATCGTCCCGGACTCGCCGCATCATGTACCGATCGCCAAACCGAAATTACTGTTCAACGTTGTGAATGAGTTCCTGGATCACCATTGAGCAATGTTCAACTGATTTGACACTCCGTGGAATCTTTTCTACTTTCCATCAGTGCAAAATGATTCTATCACAAAACTATCGGGTGAAACGCATGAACAGAATTGCCGCCGTATTATTTTCTTTGCTGCTGACGCTGACTATCTCAGCGCAGACTAAAAGCTCATTGAAGATCCCCACTATTCCCGGTCAGCTCTTCTGGCAAAACTCTCCGAAGGTCTGCACAATGAAATCCGGCGAACTGACCATCGTCGCCGGTGAGAAGACCGATATGTTCCGTGATCCGAACGTCGCATACAATACCGATAACGCTCCGAAGCTGCTGTTCAAAGCGGACCAGAATTTCGTCCTGACCGCATCCGTCTCCCATCCGTTCACCAATAAATGGGACGGCGGCGGACTCGTCGTTATTGCGGACAGTTTGAATTGGATCAAATTCTGTTTCGAGAAGGATTATACGGGAAAACGGCGTGTTGTGAGTGTTGTGACCAAGAATATTTCCGATGACTGCAATTCCGTCGAGATCGAATCGGACATCGTCTATTATAAGATCGCGAAAGCGGACAATGTCGTCACACTGTATTACTCAACGAACGGGAATAGCTGGTTCCTTGTCCGCCATCTTCAGATGGATGCGAAGAACGGCGTGAAGGCCGGATTCCTCGCACAATCCCCCACCGGAAAAAGCTGCACCGTAAAGTTCGGCGAGATCAAATATGAATCGAAGAAGATCAAGGACCCCTATGCGGGTGAATAATTTCAAAAGCATATCGCTGTTCATCCTTTTCAATATTTTCAGCTGGCTGACCGCATTTGGTCAAGTGGTCAACGATTCTATTTTAGTGGACGGGAACTACCGGACATTCCATTTTCAGAAACCTGCTCCTTCGTCATCACCTCAGCATATCATCTTCATTCTGCACGGTTCCGGCGGGAATGGAATGCAAATGTTCCGCGAAGCATCCTCACTGCAAACGATTGCGGACCGGGAACGGATCTTATTGGTCTATCCAGACGGATACAAACATTTTTGGAATGAATGCCGCAAAGCCGCTACATCCGATGCGAATCTGGAGAACATCAACGAACAGACATTCTTCCTCTCGATGATCCGCCGACTCTCGTTAACATTCGGCACAGATACGAACACCGCGTTCGCGCTCGGATTTTCCGGCGGCGGACACATGTCCTATAAACTCGCATTGACCTTGCCCGATAAATTCAAAGCGATCACTGCCGTTGTTGCAAACCTACCCGATTCGGTGAATATGGATTGTACTGAATCGGGAATCCCAGTTTCTGTGATGATCGTGAACGGCACTGCAGACGGAGTGAATCCTTACAACGGCGGAGAAGTGAAGGTCTCCAATGTGAAACTGGGAACAGTCCGCTCCACCGAGCAGACATTCCGCTACTGGTCCTCCCTTGCAGGATACTCCGGAGAACCCCGGAAAGAAGCATTACCGGATACGATCAAAACAGATTCTGTCAGTATTGAACGGTATAGCTATCGATCTGCCGGAAGGCCTGAGGTCAACCTTGTCAAAGTGATCAACGGTACACACAGTTTTCCGCCCGGTTTCGATATTTTCCTCGAGGGGTGGTCGTTCTTCAAACGACAGCTTGCAGTACTTCGTTGAAAATAATTTTCTTGTCGAACTGAACATCTGTTCAGTAACCTGCACTTCCGTTTCCCGTATATTATTCCTTCTTATCATGAACTATTGAAAGCGATAATGATCCGAGACGTAACCATCCTCGCCACCGAAACACTTTCCGATAACTGGTATTTTTTGCGAAAATACCTCTACGAGTATTCAAAGAATAACGGCACAAAACAGACCCAGTCACGGGAAGTATACGATCGGGGAAATGGTGCGACCATTCTGCTCTATAACAAAGAGAAAAGGACGGTCATACTCACCCGTCAGTTCAGACTCCCCACATTCGTGAACGGGAAT
>JBMOHT010000179.1:0-7884 GCA_049317705.1 Bacteroidota bacterium
GTGAAATTGCCGTTGATATTCAATGCCGTGAGATTGCCGGCAGTGCTCAACGACTGAGCGGTCTTTGCCATCACGATGTGATTGAATGTCTGCGCTGCCGCTGTTCCATTGATGATCTGAACAGCGGCGGTGTTCGTGAATGAGACGGTCCCGCTTCCGGAAGTGAATGTTCCGCCGTTGTTCGTCCAGTTTCCGCCGGAAGTGATCTGCAGCGGTGCCGCAAATGTCCCCGATGTGAGCAGCACGGAACCGACGATCAATGTATCGGTGCTTCCGCCGAACGAAAGTTGTTTGCCGCTTTTTTCGATGATCAGCGTGTTGAATGTTTGGCGTGTCGCAGTGCCGTTGATGAGCTGATCCCTGACGCTCCCGGTAAATTTAATAATCGAAGTTCCTGCTGTGAATGTCGCTCCATTATTTGTCCAATCACCGTAAACGATCACCGTATCTCCTGCCGCAGGTGTGATAATTCCCGAAGTAAGCAGGACATCATTGGCGATGTTAAGTGCCGTGAGGCTTCCGCCGGTGCTCAGCGTTTGTGCTGATTTCTGCACAACGATCTTGTAGAACGTCTGCGTCAATGCAGTTCCCTGCACCACCTGTGCAGCAGTTGTCGAATTGAAATAGACAATGCTCGTATCCTGGTTGAATGATCCACCGTTATTCGTCCAATTGCCTTTGATGAACAATGTATCGGGAGCCGTGAAACTGCCGCCGGCACCGATAGTGATATGCTGAAATGATTTTGTATTCGCGGGAAGTGCTGATGGTCCGTTGACCGTAACAGTGGCGATATTCGTATTCGCATCAAAGATACCGCTGTTGAGAACCGCACCGTTGTAACGGACATCCGCACTTGTGGCGAGTCTGAATGTGGTGGTGGAACCGATCGAGATATAGGCGAACTGTGTTGTGCCGGTGATAGTCTGTACACCCGATGACGTGAAGAAAACGGTATCTGTTCCTGCCGTGAATCCTGTTGCCCCCGCATTATTGGTCCAATTGCCGCCGATACGAACATTGAAATTATTCGCATTCAGCGTATTATTGAGGTTGATCGTCAACGTCCCGTTGATCAGGATAGAATCCGCCAACGATTTCACGACCGCAGCAGTGGATGTAAGCGTAAGATTTCCATACGAAGCGGGAATATTCGAGATCGTCTGTGCAATGTTCGAATTATACGTTACCGTCGATGTTGCATTGATCGTTACATTGGCCGTGACATAATTCTTGGGAAACACCGTAGCCGTTGTTGTGCTGCCGAGTGTCAATCCTGATGCAGCAGCAAGCGAGAATGTCTTTGCCGCATCACCGACGATCTGCTTCCCGCCGTCCGCCAGTGTTCCGGCAGTGATCGAAAGATTCCCTTTGACCACAAGACTGTCCATAGAACCGGCAAACGTGAGCGTTTGACCGGATTTGCTTACGGTGAAGTTATTAAAACTCTGAAGTGCTGCGGAGCCGTTGATCTGCTGAGCAGCGGTCGTGCTGTTGAACACGACCGTCCCGGTCCCTTCAACGAAGACTGCTCCGTTGTTCGTCCAGTTTCCTGAAACATTCAATGTTGCGGGAGCAAGCACCACACCCGATGTGAGTGTGACCGCCGAGAGCGTCAGCGATGTAGTGCTTCCTCCAACAAGAAGAGTGTCCGTAGATTTGGCGACCGTAATATTGCCGAGTGTTTGACTGACGGCGGTACCATTGATCGATTGAGTTCCATTGGTCTTTGTGAACACAACGGTAGCGGTCCCGGGTGTGTAGGTTGCACCGTTATTCGTCCAATCCCCTTTAATGTTGATGGTGATCGCACCGACAGGCGCGAATATTCCCGTATTCAGAACGAGAGAACTGTCGATGTTCAATGTGAGTAATGAACCGCCCGTGTTGAGCGTCCGTGTTCCTTTCGTGACGACAATGCGATGGAACGTTTGACTTGCTGCGGAGCCGTTAATGATCTGTGCTGTTGCTGCTGCGCTGGTAAATTGAACGGTTCCGGAATTCGGAAGGAAGGAACCTCCGTTGTTCGTCCAATTAGCGGTATTTAACGTGATAGATGCGGGAGCAACAAAGACTCCCGAAGAAAGAGTCATCGTTCCGGAAAGGACCAATGCAGTCGTGCTTCCGCCGACCGAAAGAGTGTCGCTTGAGGAGTTCTTATTGACCGACAGTGAATTGAATGTCTGTGTTGCTGCATTTCCGCCGATCGATGAATTACCGGCCCCGGAAAAAACGACATTGACAATTCCCGTCCCGGAAACCGCGGTCCACGTACCGTTGTTGGTCCATCGTCCATTGACTGTTACTGTGTGCGTCGCGGTATTGTTGCCGGCAGAAAGAGTTCCAGAGATCAATAATTGATTTACTGTGAACGTACGAACAGAACCATTATTCCCGATGCGAAGTGTTCCTACCACTTCCAAACTGTCGATCGTATTTGTTAACGTTGTATCGAGTGTAACGATCTGTCCGGTCCGGACTGAAACTGTGTCCGTTGCGATCTGAGCAGGATAGTTCGCCGCAGTATTCCATGATGCGCCGCCGTCGGTAGACACTTCCCATTTGGTGGTGTCGGACCAATTCATTGAAGCATTGTTGCTCCGGTAACGGTCCGCCATCATAGATTGATACATGATGACCAAACATATCAGAACGGAAGAAATAGTAAACTTTAATTTCATTGAAGCCCTTTTTACCCTTAAAATTCATTTAAAAATACCCTTTAAACATAGGTGATAAAAGCTACTTTAGAGCATTCTAATACCATATTGATATAGGGCACACACATAAAAGCATTGATTTCATTCAATATTTACAATTTTCTTGTTTTGCCGATACATTTGTAACCTTAGTCGGTAAGTTTAATAGTGTAAAATTGAGTCAAAATGAAATAAGGTGAGCGTTTTATGGAAAGAATCTTCGAGGAAAAAATTCTCTAATGGTGGGGCGGCAAATTCATTGAAAGTAAAATGAATGTGATCTTTAATTGGAAGTGATATTTCGGTTGGGAAGAAAGGAACGACTACGACACAGTAGCCGTTCCTTTCTTGAACGGGACATGAATGCAGGGGAATTTTTTTTCGGTTGAAGGTCTGACGTACTGCTTTTCCTTCAAATCACTTCAACACCTTTTTCAGCAGTTCCAGGAGATCTTTTTGTGTATACGGTTTTGCGATGAATGCATTCGGCATCTCATCACCCATCAATTTGAAGATCTCCTCTTCGGTGTATCCCGATGCAATAATCACTCTGACATTGGGATTGATCTTTCGCAGCTCGATGATGACCTCCTTACCATTAAGTTTCGGCATGGAAAAATCAAGGATGACGGCATCGATCGCAGAACAATGTTCCTGATATATCCTGATCCCGATCTCGGGATCGATAGCTGATGTGTGACTATAGGAACCGGATTCAAGAATGTCGATGGTCATTTCAACGACATCGCGTTCATCATCGATCACAAGGATATTCGTCTCCGGAGCCTTCGCCGGAAGGACGCCAAGTGCAGCAGACAAGGAAGCATCGGTTCCCGTGGGATGTATCAACGGGAGGATGATGCTGAACGTCGTTCCCTTCCTTTCCTCGCTTTCGATGATGATACCGCCGTCGTTCGCCCTAATAATACCGAGAACTGCGGAGAGACCAAGTCCGCGGCCGACGAACTTCGTTGTGAAGAACGGATCAAAGATTTTTTTCCTTGTTTCGTCATTCATTCCCTCACCATTGTCCGCGACCTTCAACAATGCGTACGGTCCCTTTTTCAAGACCGAATTGGGCAGTGCACCGAACTCGTTAAGTTCCTCTTCCGTTGGAACAAAGGACGAGATGGATATGGATACGACGCCCTGCTTTACACCGATCGCTTCACCGCCATTGATGATCAGGTTCATCACGATCTGTTCGATCTGTGCAGGATCACCTTTCACATAGGTTGGCTTGGACGAGAGCATAGAATCGAGCCGGACATTCTTGGGAAGCGATACTTCAAAGAAATCGATATGCTCTTTTATCAGAGCAACGAGATCGATCTCACGGATCTGGAATTTTCCTTTACCGGAATAGGCGAGCATCTGCTTCACAAGGATTGCCGCTCTATCCATTGCCGCTTTCGCCCGCTCGATATTCTTGAGTGCCATGTCGCCGGGCGGAAGACGGTGCTGAGCAAGTGAGATATTCCCCATCATCACACCGAGCAAATTATTGAAATCGTGCGCGATGCCACCCGCAAGCACACCAAGACTTTCCCTCCGCTGAACATCGAGGATGATCTGATCGTTCTTCTTGCGCTCGGTGATATCACGAACAATGATCTGAATGGCAGGATTGTTGTCGAACACCGTCGGGATCGCTTTGACCTCAACATCGATCGTTTCTCCGTCCGCCAGGACAAACCGTTCCTGTTCCGACGGAAGAGGAACACCGCCAACCGCCACGTTCTTCATTCTTTCGATCACACGCGACCGGTCCTCAGGATGGACAAATGAGATGACCGATCTACCAATAAGCTCTTCGGCACTCTTCACTCTCATCAGACTGATGCACTGATTGTTGACGAACACGATGCGTCCTTCCGAATAGATCGCGATGGCATCCGGGGAGTTCTCCACTAATCCTCTGTATTTCTCCTCGTTTTCACGAACGGCATCTTCTGCTCGTTTTCGTTCGGAAATATCGATCAGCGTACCATCTAGGATGTCGCCGGAGAGGACAATATTGAACACCACGAACCGTTCTTGATGATGTTTTGTCAACAGAGTCACTTCATAATTCTTAACATTTCCATTCGCACGAAGCAGTCGGACCATCTCTTCGCGCTGATGAAGATATTTATACATGATAAAAGGCCCGAGAGCCCTGATCTCTTCCGTTGAATCATATTCCAGAATGTCGGCGATCGCGTTATTGACATACAACACCTCCCCGCTCACCGTTGTTTGGAAAACACCGACGGAGGAGAACTCCACAAGATTGCGGTATTTTCGTTCGCTGTCGATCAATGCCTTTTCGATGAATCTTCGTTCCGTGATATCACGTCCGACACACTGCACTTCCTGCGGTACACCGCCCGCATCCGAGATGAGCGTGAACTCCCATTCGGTGATGAAAAATCCGCCGGCAGGATTCGGTTTCCGTAATTCAACGCTGACCGGAACACCGGGTTGTTGGACACAGTGAACGACGGTCTCGTTCATCAATTCCAGATCCTCCTCACAGACCGTAATGGCCGCATCTTTTCCCATCAGTTCATCAAGACGGAATCCGAATTTTTTTATGAACGGTTCGTTCACATAGGTGTATTTCCCCCTCATATCCGTCCGAACAAGATAGCTTGACGTCGAATTGACCAGCGACAGAAGATAACTGTTCGAGACTAGAAGTTGTTCTTCGCTTTCCCGTAATGCACGTTCGGCATTTCTTCGCTGCGTGATATTCCGCGAAATACCGAATATTTCAATATGTCCCGTTCGTTCATTCCTGTCATACCGCGATTCCATCTCAACCCAAACTGTTGAACCATTCCTGCACGGCTGTTCAATGATATCGGTATAGAAATGGGATTCTCCTTTGTTAAATGATTCGATCCTCGATGAACTCACATCCTCCACATATTGAAGACTCTCGGCGGTCACGGAATCTTCGAACCGCTCTTGCATTGCTTCTTCTGCCGACAGTCCGCGAAGCCGAACGATCGACGGACTGATATACCGGAACTGCCGTGTTCCCGTGTCGAAGATCCAGATCACATCAGAGGCATTCTCTGCCATTAACCGGTAGGTCGTTTCGCTCTCGCACAGCGCTTCCTCCTGTTGAGCGATCTTCTCCATCGCCAGGTTGAATGCTTTACTGACGGAGCCGATCTCATTTTCCGTAATGACAGGAATCTTCTCATTCCATTGATGATTTCCGGCGCGCGTTGCACCGTTCAACAGATGACGGAGCTGTCGCAGCATGGTCAGCGACAATCCAAAAGCAAACAAGGTCCCAACAATGATCGCTATTGCCGTGTAGATGACCCCCTGCCGCGAGACATATTCGATTTGCGTCTGGTCTGCCGACAGATCATTCACGATCCTCACCCACCCCAACAATGATTCCCCTTCGATGATCGGCACTGCGACATCGATCCGAGAATTAGTACTGCTGAGTACTCTGAACTCCCGTTGACCGCTCAGCATCGCAAGACTGAGGGAATCCCGGAGGAATAATCCGCGTTTACTTTCGTCCGAATGACTGAGAACCTTTCCCTCTGCCGATACGACCATGGCATATTCCACACCATGGTCTTGAAGATACGCATTAAGTAATTCCTGAAGTCCGGCCAGATCGTTCGTTCTCAGGAATTCTTTGCTCGTAAAAGCAAATATCTTTCCACGATACTGCGCATCATCAATGGATTTTTCCAGCAGGAACATCTGCTGACGCACCGTCATGTCGTAGACAAAAATGGACATCAAGATCAAATGGACCAATGCTACACCTGTGATCAGCTGTCTGCGGATGGTCCTGCCGAATAGCTTGGTGAAGAGGGTGGCCATCATTTTTTTCTCCCGGTTTCCGGAAGCGAACCGAACATCTTCCTGTATTTCACCATAAATGTATTGACCCTCGACACATATTCTTTCTGTGCGATCGGTTCGTACCGTGACAGCTTGATCTTCTTCAGGATCGCTTTCCCTTCATCATTGGTGTGCATCGAGTATAAGAGTGACGTCAATATCTCCGTATGACGAGCAGGGACATCATTCCGAACGACCAGTCCGTTGTTGATGAGCGGCTCGGTCCGCCATTGCACCGTGAGTGCATCATTCATTTCGGGATGCGCCTCCAGGAACGATTCCCACGGAGGCGGCCATGTGCAACCGGCTTTTGTTTTTCCCAGATACACATTCATAATCGAAGATTCCTGCGTACCCACATAAGAACAATTCACGTCCTTTGCAATGTTCAACCCGTTCGATTGGAGAAAATATTTCGGCATCATTGCCGCAGCCAATGCTGTTGCCGATGGAAAACTGATAGTGGAATTCCGCAGATCGTTCACCGATGTGATTCGGCTGTCCTTTCGAACTACTATGATCCCGTAAAATCGGTCGTCGTCTCCCATTTTTCCTACGATCGAATACCCGTGTTCAATTGACAGGACCGATTGATACGGATTAGGGACGGCAAATTCAACAATGCGATCATTCAATTTATTTTCGAATTGTGCATAATCCTTCGATGCTTCGAGACGAAGCGTGAATTCATCCGTATGCTTGTTGATATATGAAATCAGCGGTTGATAGACCTCGAAGAAATATTGGGAGTTATGGAGAGGATGAACGGCGAAGGTATATTGAGGGACCGATTTTCGGAATGCAGATTCGTTCCCATAGATTGGTGTACCAGGAACGCTGCCCGAAGGTTTTGTGCATCCGAAAATCAGTACACTTACAACGAGTGCTACGTATGTTTGTACCGTAGACTGATGGTTCATTGTGCCCCCCGAGGACAGATGATCAATTCTACAGACCGGCAATGAGCGGGAATCGCAGATACTGATCGTGAAAATGTAGCTATCAGTGATGAGAACATCAACGATAGTTTTCGATCCTTTCTGGAATGCTGATCCAATCGCTCACTGCGCTTGCGGACATGGATATTCTCGTTTATATTTTAGAAGACTAATTTGTCCGTGAATCTTCTTACAATCCTATATTTTGTACCCATTTCATTTGTTTGGACCATTACCACGGATGGTGAACTTTCTTCGTGAACAGATCGTTAATGAATCATCACACAAAAGGAACGGTATGAAACGAATAATATTGATCACCGGTTCGACAGACGGCATCGGAAAGCAGACCGCCCTATCTTTATCAGGAAAAGATTCCTTGGTGA
>JBMOHT010000180.1:0-7875 GCA_049317705.1 Bacteroidota bacterium
ACCGTCCCTGTTCACTGCACCGGGAATGATACCGCGGTAGATACGGCTTGTGAAAGCGGACATCGCTACATTGGCAGAATCCGCACCGGCAGCATCGCTGGATGCCGTGGCAAATCCATAATACGTCAACGAGGAACTTGCGATCCCTTTCATGCTCAGAACATTCATATACACAGTATCAGCTTCCCCTGCTTTCGGCACATACGGTGCGCGTGAATTGAATGTCACGACCGGTGCTGATTGTGTAATGGAGAATTTCCCGACGCCGTTATTCGTGGCAAGAACATACAACGATGTATCTTCTGCACTATAGAATACCTCACCGGTTCCGTTCCCATTTGCATAGCTTCCGAGTGATGCCGTGATGCCTGCAACGTAAGAGGATAATCCTCCCGAGGTGATATCAACGATACGGGCGACCTGAGGAGTGCCCGCGCCGGAGAACATTGCGACAAATTTCCTTCCGCCGAATTCAAAATAATGCGCGGTCACTGCACCGCTTGCAACAATACCGGTCCCGATCGTATCGATCGGAGCACCGGTCGTATCAAAACTGATCGCTGCTTTTCCGGATGAGTTCAGCCAGAATGCGCCGAGACCATTCGTCACCGGTCCGATACCAAGCACGCCGAAAGTCCATCCGGTTGGTGTAATGGATTTGCGGAGGATGAGAGTATCCGCCGAACGTTTGAAGACGTGTACCGGTCCGGGAGAAGCATTTCCGGAAAGATAGAGATACGTTTCCTGACCCGAACCGACGACGGTCATTGCATCACCGATCCTCGGTCCGAGGATAGAATCATTGAACACAACAACGGGAGCAGACGATTCGTCGGCCCATGAGTAGATCTTTACCGGAGCAGCTTTGGTGACAGCCGTTTGCAGGTTCGCAGTATAGATGCGACCATCTCCGCTGACCACGACTTTATTGAATGATGCTCCTGCTCCGCCGGACACTCCC
This sequence comes from Bacteroidota bacterium, assembly GCA_049317705.1. Classification (GTDB taxonomy): domain Bacteria; phylum Bacteroidota; class Ignavibacteria; order UBA10030; family UBA8401; genus UBA8401. The sequence goes on from JBMOHT010000180.1 coordinate 962, forward strand.
GTCATATTCATTCTTCCGAGTGTATCGCCCGTGACGGAACTGAGGATCATGATGCAATTGAATGTTGAATCTCGTGTCGCAACAAGTATATGCTTGGTCACGGGATTATATGCCATACCGCGCACATTGTTCGCGCTGGTAGCACGTTTGATCCACTGAGGACCGGATGCGACTCCGCCGATATATGTACCGGCAGTATCGAGCCATATTTTCGGTAATGTGCTCTGAGAATATGAATTCTCGACGATGAGCATCATCATGATGAGCAACAACATGGAAGAAAGTTTCATTCTCTTCATGGGCTCTCCTTCTTTGATTTGATTGATTGAAGATTGGATGGATTTAAGAAATACTTTTTCGATGGTATTTATACGAAAGTCAATACTTGAATATTCTACCGATTCGCTCGGGATTCAACTACATCATTGTGTAGGTTCGGAACTTTATCGATTTTTGATGGCCAAAATAAGCCTCTTTTATCTGTTTACCTGGAAATTCAGTGATGATACAGTTGTTATGTTCTCCAGAACAGTTTCTTTTTTGTGCAAAAGGCCGCTGTTATTGCCACCAGAAGAGTAAATATCAGTCCTTTGATAAATCCGAACCATGGGTCAAACGTGAGCATATCAAGAATTGACGATAATCCTGTGAGAGAAAGGATCGGCAAAACAAAGACATTTCCCGCAACATATGCCACCATCGGATTCTGCCCGTTATCGATAAGGAGTCCGACCATTCTTGATCTGCGGAAGTGATCCGTGATCACCGAAAATGCGATATATGTATAATGAGCAAGTCCCGTCGTTACAAAATAATAGCTCATCGTCGGATGGTCCTTCTTGATCCCCCCTTCATATGCCTCAAAGAAGAAACCAAGAAGCAGCCAGAACGATCCCCAGTGAAAGAGTGAACGGAACAACCGTTCGGTACCGTTATGCCCCTTCTTTAGGATGAACGAGGAAATTCCGAACATGATAAGAACACATAGAATGGTTTCGGGAATTGCGCGAACGAACAATCCTGCTACGGTTGCCGTCACTGCCGCTGTCATCGAAACGAAAAGCATGACCATTTGATTATCGGAGATGGAAGGAAGTTCGTCCGCAGCGGACCGTTCACTGTTGATCCATCGGTAGATGAGATCACCGGCAATTGAACCGGGAATGATGATGAAGAGATACTGCAGATAATACAATTTATACATCCACGGGAACGGCGAGAAATTCCACAGCATTTGATTCCAGCTCCCATCGATATTCTGCGTCAGGCGAAACGCGATCAGAATTCCGAGAATGCCGAGACGGAGAAGGATATTCTCCCGTGTGTAGATCCAGATCAATGAACCGAACAGCGCGGTATTCGCAAGGACGATGATGATGATGTCGCTTCTGGTCAATTGAAAACCTGAACCGTCCGGGAAGCGCAGCAGTGCCAGGATCGCGACCGCTGCCGCAATTCCTGGTGCCTTCACTCCGATATTTATCGCGGACGATACTGTCGACGGTAAGCGCACGAGCACAGCGAACATCACTCCAAACGACAAAAGTCCAATGATCCAATCGAGCGGCTGCGGGTCATTGCTGAACGCGAACGGTTTCGTGTGTTGTAAGAAGAGTGCGAATGCTACAAGCACAAGTCCGCGCTGGATCACTTGTGCATTGATCTTCCACAGAGCAATACCGCTCTGCAGCTTTTTCGTCAATCCGAACGGGAACGCAGCGCCCATCGCAAAAAGAAAGAACGGGAAGACCAGGTCCACCCAGGTAATACCAGGCAGATCGGGATTGAATTTGAAATCCGGCGGAGGTACCTGTGCATGATACATCCACGCGGGCAGATGATTGGCAAAATGGATGTTCCCCGAAAGGATCATTAAAAGGATCGCTAATCCTCGAAGGGCATCCAGTGCATCGGCACGGCGAAGTGTTCCGTTCATAACATTCTCTCCAAAGAATAAATTCGTTACCAGACTCTATTTCATCAATACCATTTTTCGAACGGCGACATTAGTGCCGAACTGCAATCGATAGAAGTAAATTCCGCTGGCCAAGGATGAAGCATTGAACTGTGCGGAATATTTTCCGGGCTTCTGCGATCCATTCACAACCGTCGCTACCACATTCCCCAGTACGTCATATACACTCAGTTGCACAACACCGCCTGCCGAACCCGACTCTGTCTGAGGAGCGATATTGTATTCGATCGTCGTTGAAGGATTGAATGGATTGGGATAATTCTGCCCGAGTGACATTTCTTCCGGAACTGCCGAAATGTTCGAACGCACGGTGGTTGGACTTTTGAAATGCTCCGCAGCTTCACTGAGTGTCACATATTTTATGCGGTCACCATATTCTGCTTTGAGTGAATCGAGCATCTCCCCCATCCATGAGATCACGATCCCGTTCAAATATCCCTGACGCGTAAACGGGTCATGGAAAAGGAAAACGAAACAACCCGATTCCTGTCCGATCGTCCGGACATCATTCATTCCTGCGGTGAACTGTGAACGATAATTCGATCCCGTCATCGCCCATGTATATTCTTTCGTGGACGGGATATTGAACACTCCCGGCGTCACTTCGCCCCGCAATGATTTTGTTGTTGAAATATTCGTAAAACGATGTTCGGCAAGGAGATGATATGTTGTGGAATCTTCAAAATGACCGGGTGAGACGAATAAGGATGGAACAATTCCCAATGAATCGTTCAGGACCTTCATCCCGCTCTTGATGAGAGAATCCTGCACAGATCGGCCGACTGCGGATTTTTGCGTGTCGCAATACATCTCATGTCCTGTGCTTCCGCACCGAGTACAGATATGATTATAGCCATGCTGAGCGATCTCGTGACCATGAAGAAGTGAATTCTTCAATTCAGCAGTAAGGGTTCCGTTATTCACGCCGGACTCGAGCAATCGGTGCGGGATCGTTACGTACGTTACTTTTGCACCACGGGATTCGGCTGCCTGCTCGAATGCTGAGAGATTCTTGGGAAGGTATGAAGTATTCCGAGATTGTATGTCATCGATCCGGAGAACGACATAGATCGGACTTTGTCCCATCAGGGCAATCGGAATACCGAACAACAAAGCGACCCAAACGATATTCTTCATCAGTGAACCGATCAGATTATTTTTGCAATGCAAGTTTGATAACCTGCGATCTTCCGTTCCATGACAACCTCGCAAAATAGATCCCGCTTGCGATCGATGCACCGTTGAATTGAACGGAATATGTTCCAGACCTCTGTCGTTCATTCACCAACTCTGCAACGTGTCTCCCCAGCACATCAAAGACATTCAACTGAACGATTGACCCAGCATGATTTGAAAGAAATTGATCGTGGATAGAATAAACGATCGTTGTTGAAGGATTGAACGGATTGGGAAAATTCTGCATCAGCATAAACTGATCCGGTACGGACCGATGAACTTCGGCTGTATTCCGAACGGATGTCATAACATCAGGAGAAAGTGCGCGGTTGATGGAGATCATCACCGCATCCGCCGTGAGATAGGTGCCGGATTCCGCGCTTTGACGATTCAATGTTACAACGGTATGCGATCCTGAATCAATGAATGCCGTCCGAAGCCTGAACCATCCTTTTTTTGACAGATCGCTCTGATCGATGACCGTCACAGAAGTATCATTCTTTCCAAAGACGGAATACCGTGCCTTGGCAGTCCACGGTGTATTCGGAACCCGATATATATAGACATCATAAAACGCCGGGTACGGCACCTGCATGCGATAGTTCAGCGACGACGATGTTGTGCTGTCGCTCGTCCGCAGGATGGCACCGCTGAATCCTTTCATTTGGTAGACGGACCAATCACCGTACTTCTGAACTGACGCATCATCTTCATTCTGCACGGTAGCCGGAAATCTCCATTCATTCTCACCCCGCTCCGGAACAAGCGCGCGTTCCTTGTAATATGTCTTCTTCAGCGTATCGCCGAGCAGCCCGTTGTTCTTCCGTAATCCTTCATAATAGAAGAATGCTTCCCCGTTCACTCCGTTCGCCCGGTTCTCTTTCATCACATTCATCAGGAAATCCGCCGACATCACATATTCATTCACGCCGGTGCCGATATTCATCAGAATGCCGGGGAATAATTTATGTTTGTTCGCACCGACTTGAGCGATGGCGTTCAGTAATTCGAATTTATATTCCGAGAATGAATAGCGGTACAATTGCGGAATGAAATGATCGGCAATACCGTTGTCGATCCAGCTTTTGGAATCCTGCAGATACTCCTGATAGGACCATGGATAGATACTGGGACTTGACGAGACAAAGAGCGACGGACTTTTCTTTTTGATGATTGCACGGACATCGGCATACCATTGGTTCATCTTATCCGCTCGCCACCGCATCCATCCTGCATCATTGAAGTTCGATGGAGGTGCACTGCCGGCATGCTCATTCTTATAGATGGCAACGGTAACAGAATCATATCCACCCTCCACCGGCATGGCGGGGATACGGTCCGAGAATTCCACACCGTCCACATCATACTTGGTGATCACTTCGGAGACGAGGCGGTTGATGAATTTCTGGACATCGGGATTGATCGCGGACATCCAGTCGAATCCGTTCTTGTTGCAGATCTTTCCATCGGCAGTCCTCAGCGCCCATTGAGGGAATTTTTGGATGATGTGGCCGCCGGTCGGTGTTCCGCTGCCGGAATACCAGGCGGCGAATCCGTATTCGAACCAGGGATACACTTCAATGCCGACTCGATGTGCTTCGATCACGATACGTTCCAGCGGGTCACGTCCGGCGAACTGCGGATGGATCTTCACACCGAAGATGCTGTCCATGACAGCGCTTTGATATTGTGTATAGGCGCCGTTCCATACCACCGGGAGCACAACGTTCACACCGATGGATGCAAGATAATCCATCGCGGCAGCGATGTTCTGGTCGGTGAACAGAACATTACTGTCCACGTTCGTCAATTTTACGGCGCGGAATTCCTTTAGACGCTGACTGAACAGGAGTGATGAGAAGACTAGAAGTATGCAGAGGATTTTTTTCATTCACTGTTCTTTTCGTGCGGCACGTCAGGACTCATTTGATCAGTACCATTCTCCTGGTGATGATCTCAGAATTCGTCCTGAGTGAATAGAAATATGTTCCTGATGCAAGACCGTGTGCATCGAAACGGAGTGAATAGGTGCCCGGTCCTTTTTGTTCATTCACGAGTATGGCGGTTTGACGGCCGAGAAGGTCATAGACCGATACCTGCACCTCTCCTTTTTCTGCAATGGTGTATTCGATCTGTGTTGTGGGATTGAAAGGATTGGGATAATTTCTTGAGAGTTCGGCTGTCTGCGGAATTGATGTGCGTTCGGACTGCGGAGCATTCACGCCAAGAACAACATCCGGAGAACGTCTGCGGTTGATCATGAGCATTGCGGCATCGGCGACAACATATTTCCCAGGTTCAATGAGTGAGTTATCGAGTTTCAACGCAGTGCGGTTTCCGGCTGTAAGATAGACGGTGCCGAGTTTGAACCACCCTTTTTTCACCAGATCACTTTGATCGACGATCACTGACGACGAATCAGATTCGGAGATGAGTGTGTACCGCGCATTCTTCGTCCACGGAGTATTGGGGGTCCGGTACGTGTAAACATCGTAGAACGCCGATGCAGGGACCGTGAATGAATACCGCAGCTCTGCATTCTTCACCGAGTCAGACGCGCGGATGATGGAACCGGAATACCCTTTCATCAGATACTCGGACCATACTCCGTTCTTCGCAACGCCGGCATCCGTTTCGTTGACGATGGCCGCTTTCGGTATCCAGACCTTTCCATTCCTGAACGGCACGGCGGCGGAAGTCTGATAAAAATTATTCTTCAAATACGTCCCGACCCGATTGCTGTTCGCGCGGATACCTTCATAGAAGAAGAAACATTCACCCTTCGCCCCTTTCGTCCTGCCTGCATTCATCATCTGCCCGAGGAATGTGGTATCCACGTTGTAACTGCCGACCCTCGCAAGGATTCCTGAACTGAACACATTCGGTCCATACTGACCTACATCGTTCCACGTGGTATTCAGCGCATAATTGAAATCGCCGATGTTATACTGATACAACTGAGGGATCACGTTGTCGAGTAATCCCTGCTGCACCCACGATTTTGAATCCTGCAATAACTGAGCATATCCCCAATAGTACGGTGCGGGAGAAACAGAGAGGATCATATTCTTTCCGCGAACCTTCACCGAATCGCGGACCCGTCCAAGGAATTCAGTCAATTTATCGGCCCGCCACCGCATCCAATCCGCATCCGAAAAGGATGAAGGTGGATTCGCACCAAGATGTTCAATCTTATATAGAGCGACAGTTGCAGAATCATATCCCCCTTCAACCGGCATTGCGGGAAGACGGTCATCTCCCTGTACTCCGTCCACATTATAATTGTCCATCACTTCGGTCATCAGCGAGAGCATGAAATTCTGCGGAGCGGGATTGAGCGGTGACATCCAATCAAATCCGTTATCTACGATAAGAGCGCCGGCGTTATCTTTTAAGGCCCATGATGGATATTTTGCAAGGATATGTCCGCCGTTCGCACTGTATGAAGTTGAAAATCCGTATTCGAACCATGGTATCACTTCGATTCCGTTCCGGTGCGCTTCGATCACTAAACGGTCCAGGAAATCCCTCGTATTGTACGCCGAACTCGGATAGGCGGCAACTCCGAACAGGTCATTCATGATCTTACTCGGATAAAGAGTGTATCCGGAATTATAAACGACGGGGAATACGACATTGATGCCGATGGATGCCAGATAGTCCATTGCTTCAACGATATTCTGATCGCTGGTAAGGACATTGCTGGCGACATTGGTCATCCATACTGCGCGAAGTTCATTCTTCGGCTGGGCGGAAACAGGAA
>JBMOHT010000181.1:0-7678 GCA_049317705.1 Bacteroidota bacterium
CACTGCTTTCAACTCCGCCTCAAGCCGGTCCATCTGCTCGATATGGTTCGTCCATACCTCGCTCCGTTTAATGGATTGGCGCTCCGCCATCTGCGCGGCTCGCACCACTTTGTCCATAAAGAATCCGAAGAACCACACCCCGATGAATCCCAGCGGAACGATCACGACCAGCAGTGATCGCAGCCGGGGAATGCCGAAGAAGATCTGCAGCTTATCGCTCGCCGTGATGATGAGCAGGGTAAAATTGACGATCACCAGGAACGACTGCCCAAGGTCGAACCGGTATTTCTGCGCAAAGAAGACCTCGCGCCATCGGGCGAGCCGGACTCGCGTTGTATAGAGTGTGTTGGGTTGTTGTTCCATAAAGGTGCTCCTCGGTTTGTCGATCTTGAAGCGGAAATATGAGATAAGAAAGAACAGAAAAGCTGTTCATTCCATACCAATTTGTCTTTTTTCCGTTGTGATGTATCACCGTCGATGTTTGAATTACACGGATGCCGGTGCTATATTCTTCCACCCTCAATCTAAGAAAGATTTCCATGAAAAAAATTTCGATGGTCGTCCTCTCCATTCTCATGCTTGTGGTCTTCACGGCCGCACAGCAAAAAAATACGACGAAGCAGAACGGAGCACAGAAAGCGGCCGCGGCATTCGTTGTGAATTCCCCGAAACAAACCGATGCGTATGACGATCCGGATACCGACGCGGATGAGGCAAAGGACGGAACATGTGAAGATGAGAACGGTGACTGTACTATCACCGCCGCAACACAGGAAGCTGAGAATATGGAAGTACCGGTGTCGCTCACGTTCTCATCGTCCATGACCATCGCACTCATACCGGATGGTTCCCCGATGGGACTGCTGCTCAGCGGATCAAAGATCTTTGCCGGCGGTAACGCGGTCACGCTCAAAGGTGCTCCCATGTTCGGTTCTCTTGATCTTGAGGACAATTGTGATATCTCGGGTATCACTTTTGATAATTTCCCGGTCACCCTTCTGAATGGAAATACGATCAAAGGGTGTACCTTCACTAACACCGGTTCAACGATGGTAGCGTTTCTTTCCGTCGACGGCTCCAACAACATCATCGGCGGAGTGAATGCGTCGGACAAGAATGAATTCAAGAACAGCAAAGCATACGCCGTTACCCTCGCTCACTCCTCAGGCGACGGAATGAATCAGATCATCGGAAATACCTTCACCGGGAATTCCGGAGGGATCCTACTGGCAGGAAATGCAGGAGAGGGAAAGAATATCATCACGGGAAATACGATCTCGGGGACCAAATCGAACGGTATAAGCATCATGAGTTCCGATCTCAACGAGATCCGCAGGAATATGATCGGCACGAATGCCGCCGGCACCTCCGCGGATGGAAATCTTCAGAACGGGATCCTCCTGCTCAATTCCTCAGGCAACATCATCGAAGAGAATGTCATCTCCGGTAATCTGCAGAGCGGACTCGTCATAGCGGGGGACGATGAACGTGCGACCGGCTCTTCGTCGAATATCGTGCGCGCAAATTTCATCGGAGTCAGTAAGTCAATGCAGCCGATCCCGAACGGTCTCGTCGGAATTGAATTCATCAACAACGCGAAGAATAATATCATCGGCTCAACGCTGGCAACGGACGTGGACACGAACGTGATCGCATACAACAGCAAAGGAAGTATCGTCACGAAAATGGATCCCGCATCCGGCGGAGGACTCCCGGAAAAGAACATCTTCCGCCGCAACAGGATGTTCTTCAACGGCAACCCCGGCATTGTGCTGGAACCCGGTTCACAGGGAAATGTCCCTGTGGCGACCGTGGACAGTATCCAGCGGCTGGAATCGGGCGACCTGATCGTGTGGGGAAAAGGAAAACAGAATTGTATCGTGGATGTCTATGCAGCGGAACCGAACTCCAGCCAATATGGTGAAGGAGAACAATGGCTTGAAAAAGGTCCGGTGGATCAGAACGGCGTCTTCCAGGTGAATATCGGTTCTGTGAAATTGGACTGCGATTTCATCACCGTTCTGCAGACAGATGAGAATAACAACACATCGTCCAACGCATTCAATTTCGGACTTGCTCCGAACATGGTCCTGCTCACACAGCGATGTGAACCGTCCCTGTTCGGTGCTGTACCGTATGCGAACAATAAATATACCGTGCATGTAGATTGGAAAGGATTGCCGAAGGTTGGAACGATCGAATTCTCTCTCAACGGGCACACTCAACCGGGGACGATCAACGGCGATCTTGTGGAAGTGGAATATAATATGGCTCAGTCCGTGGTAGGACAAAACCAGCTTACATGGAAACTCACGACCTGTGAGAACCGTGAAGCGACCGGGATGAACCTCTATCAATTCTGCGGTACGGCTGTCCCCGGATGGCTCGAACCCGTCACCGCTATGTGCGGCGGCGGTCATATGAAGTATAAGCACACACAGACCTTCCCGGACATTCCCGCAATCGCTTCCGGTCTCGGTGTTCCGTCATCGATGGCGTTCATCGGCGGATTGGTCCTTTCGTTCGTCGGAGCGCCGTCGTTCACCGCAACCCTCAATATTCCGGGTGAATCAGAACCGATCGAATCGGATGCAACATTTGCTATCGGAGATTACAGAACGGAATTCAGCATTACCGGTACTGCCAACACTTCGTTCGCAGGATGTAATGACATCGATCTCACCGGTACGCTGCATCTCACGGCAGAAGTTGCGAGAGATTTTTCCTACGGACTCAGCTTCGGAACCATACCGTGTCCCTCCGTACCGGGTCTTGAACAGATCTGTCAAATGGCGAACGCAATCTCTCATTCACTTCGTGTCGGTGCAACACTTTCGGGACAGATCACCGGTACGGCGACATTAGCTCCCGGAATTGCATTAGCGGGGGGCGGCGGAGGTGCAACGCTGGCGCTTACTCCGTTCCTTGATGTATTCCCGTTCCATGCGCGCGGTACCGGTCAGCTCGCATTGAGTTTTACCGTCCCCGATTTTTCGGTGACAAGCGTAACGCCTTCCCTGATACTCACTGTCTCTGAATCGATCAGCGGTTCGTCAAAGACATGGACCTTCCCGAACGCAATGCCCGGAGCGGAAGAAGGAAAAGGAATTGAACGAACGATCGCACAGGACGCGCTGCTGTTCCCATACATTCCTGCCGCAATTCCGGCGATCGCTCAGGATACAACAGTTGAGAACGGAATTCCGTGGAATGCCCGTCCGTCGTTTGCCGCCGGACCGAACGGAGTGAAAGCATTTGCCTGGGTCACATCGAAGATCGTCGGCGGGAAAAAAGTGAGCGACATCGCTTTGAAATATTTCGATGGAACGGCGTGGAGACCGACGATCACCGTGACGAATGATGTGAATGTGGATCGTTTCCCGACGGTTGCGGCGGATAAAAGCGGGAACATCGTCGTCTGTTGGGAACATCACTTTGAAGCCGAAGCCTATCCTGAATCACTCCAATTTTCCACCGCAGTTGTGAAAGGGTATAATATCAGTTATTCATCGTACGATGTTGCAACGGGGTTGAAGGAATTCTCCGGCACAGTCGGTACTCCGAATTGGTATGACGGTTATCCGGCGCTGTCCCGCGGAAATGACGGCAGCGTGATGCTGGTCTGGCAGAAGAATGACGGCACAAGCATCTATGGTACGGATGTGTCGCCGTCACAGTTCGTTGTGGCAGGACCGTGGTCCGGTGCAGGGTGGCTGAAGTTCGATACACTTACAGCGCTCCGCTCGAAGATGTTCCGATGGACCGCCTCCGTCCACAACGAACAGAATATGATGATCGCCTATGTGCAGGACACGCAGGGGGATCTTTCAACGGGAAATGACTGGGAGATCTTCGCTCAAAAGAAAGTGAACGGTGTGTGGGAAGTTCCGCAGCAGCTCACAACGAACGCAGTGATGGAATACGGAGTCAATTCCGCGTATGCGCAGAACGGAACACCGATCGTCACCTGGATGCGCGACACATCCATCATCGGAAGCATCGGCGCTCTTCCTCAATCACAGGAAATATGGATGCCGAATGCCGGAATGGGATTCTTCACGAATGCATTCGCCGCCGGTAAGGATACGATGGCGCTTTTCTGGAATGAAGGCTCATCCGTTGTCATGTCCCTTTCACCCATCGCGTCACGTTCATGGAGTAAACCGAAGTTCGTCCATTTTACGACGGAGATCCAGCGCTCAGTGAATGCTCAATTCGACGATCAGGGTTCACTCCATATCGGTTTCCAGCAGTCGCCGTATTTGACGCAGCCGGGTCAGTTCTCCGATTCCGGTGCACTGCACGTTCTCTCGCTCGGCAAACTCTCTGCGCCGCTCAGCGTCAGGCCGTCCGCTCCCGCTGCGCCGAAACAGTTCGCGCTGCTCGATGCGTTCCCGAATCCGTTCAATGCTTCCTCCACCATCCGCTTCATCCTTCCGAAGCAGGGTTACACGGTGCTGACCGTGACGAACATTCTCGGCAGGGAAGTGGCGCGTCTTGCTGACGGAGAACTGAAGGAGGGGGAACACTCGTTCACATTCAGTGCGGATAATTTCGCGAGCGGCATCTATTTCTATACGCTCCGCTCCGGCGGACTTGTGCAGACGAAGAAGATGATCCTCATTAAGTAGATACGATGGACTACACCTCCGGCTAACCATCAAGGGTGTAGTCCGTTCAGTGTTTGAACAACGTCACATTGTGATTAAGATCCACGAATATCACGAATATGTAAATGTGGGAACGTCTTATAAGATGTTCCTAAACAAGGATGTTGATTTTCGTGTACGGTATGCTCACATTGGATTCATATTCATTCAAGTGGGAACAGTATGAAAAAACGCCTTTGGCTGTTGATCGGTATCCTTACCGCAGGGATCGCGCAATTGCTTCTTAACAGCATGTGGAAACGCACTTTTCCCGTGATGGACATTCTATTGTTGTATAAAGCCGTCAGTGCTTTTTCCTACGCTGCTGTGATCGGATTATTATATCTGCATGTTCCTGAACCGGGGCGGCGCCTGCGTGCGGGATTGATCCTTGGCAGCATCATCGGCTTGCTGATCGGTTCATATCAGTATTTTGATTCGCTCGCATTCTCCGTTTCATCGTTACCGATGAACGTTTTTGAGATCGCGAGGCTTGTCCTTCTCGGTGCGGTCTGCGGAACAGCGGTCGCTGTGAGTGAACTTCGGTGGAATCCGAACAGAAAAAAAATGAACGGAACGACGCCGTGATGTCACACCGGGAGATCAGCAGAGTATACAAGGAACAGCCAAAACCCGCCGGTATCTTCGCAGTCAAGAACACCGTCAACGGTAAAGTACTTCTTGGCAGCAGTCTTAATCTGAACGGACCGCTCAATGGACACAAGTTCATGCTTTCCAGCGGCAGTCACCGCAACGAACAGCTGCAGCACGATTGGAACGAATTCGGCGCCGGTGCATTCGTCTTCGAGATCCTCGAAACAGTGAACGTGAAGAATGACGAGAACTTCAATCTGAACGATGAACTGACGCTGCTCGAAGAGATCTGGATCGAAAAACTTCAGCCGTTCGGCGAAATGGGGTACAATCTTGATTCGAAGATCCGTCAGGCGTAATAGTTATTCTTCTGCTCGGATCCCGCAATACTCTGTTCTATATTAAAGAACAACAACCGATGCCGTGACTCAACCTCTCGGCATCGTGTATTTTAAAATGGCCTAAAAGAGCAACTATAATATTCCCGAATTGCGGGATTGATTTTGTACGAACCTCTTTGGACATTCTTTAAGACATTCGAACTAAATCTTCGACTGCGAATGTACCAGGGGGATCCACGTTCCAACATTTTTTGCGAGGGCGTTATGAACCGTTCTGTCATTATTCTCTTTATTGTTGCATCCGCATATCTGCTGACCGGATGTGTCACCTATACCACACTCCAGACGGCGCAGACACTGCCGCCCGGGAAAATAATGGTCGGTGCCGGCACCGCCGTGATCCTGTCCGACAACAGTCCAGAACTAATGCCTGAACTGGATGCTCGGGTCGGTCTGGTTAAGAATTTTGACATCGGTGCGAAGTATTCGGCCCCCTCTCTATATTTTGTGGACGGGAAGATCCAGGTGATGTCGGAACCGTTCGCATTGTCGGCGGATCTGGGGTGGTCCACATTCAATTACACCGACAATACCGCCATATCCAAAGGGGTCAGCACCGGATGGTATCCCATGCTGATGATCGGGAAGGAACATTGGTATGCCGGAGTGAAAGGGGTCTATTTCGAAACGAAGGGGCAGGTCGAATTCTTCGGACTGAAGAAATTCCAGGGGTCGGGATGGATGTATACGAGCGTTGTTGTCGGCGGAATGCTGGGTTCAACGTTCCGGCTCCTTCCGGAAGTGAATGTCATCATCCCGCGTGGAGGAAAGGTCTTTTTCGTCCCCGCCATCGGTCTGCAGATCGTGCCGTGATAAAGTCGACCGCTTACTCACTCGCGGGAAAATATTATGAAGGAAGATCTCACCGAGAATATACGCACCAGAACTGATGCCGAACCGGCACAAGCGGTCGCCGCAGCGGAGTCCAAAACAAAGGACCGGTGGGATACGCATCAGCATGTTGAGGATGAAACCGCGCCGGAGCTTTACTCCAAGCGTGTCATCTATACATTCTCGTTCCTTTTCTCCGTTCTCTTCGGCGCCGTGCTGATGGTGATGAACCTGCGCCGTCTCAACAAACCCGAAGGAGTAGTGCCGACGGTCAGTTTCTCGATCGCGTTCTTTCTCTCCATCATCTATCTGGAAGATCTGCTTGAGACCTCATACGGATTCACTCTCCCGAATTCGAATGTGTTTGCATTCATCGGTGCATGGCTCATTTTGGAACTGGTGTGGAACAAATATATCGGCAAAGAACTGCAGTACCGCCGCCGGAGCTACATAAAACCGATGATCGTCGGGATTATCATCGCTGCCGTCTTCATCCTTGCGACCGTCTACAGCGTAGAATCAAAATAACCATCATTCATTCATTCCGGGAACCACGCAATGCGAACCCTCTTTTATCCTCTGAGCTCACCGGAACAGATCTACCGGCATCCATTCCGATTCTTCATTCTTGCATTCTTCTTTACGGCAGGATTCATGTTCACCATCGCCGCGCTGCTCGAACTCGCCGGTGCGCCGCTCGATGTTCCTATGGTACGCATCGTCATCTTCTCATTCCTCGTCGGCTGCTTCCAGACCATCAGTTCATTCGCCCGCGCCAAACGCGAGATCGAAAGCACGAACACCGGTCCGTTGTGATCGGACCAGGACAAATTCCACGAATAACACTGATCAACACAAATGTAGGGCCTGCCGACGGCAGGCCTTTGCATTTTCACCAGCCACAGAGAACACAGAGAAAATATTGATAGGTAACCGTTAACCTGACATCTTTGTTTTTCAGTTATCCCGTCCGCCCCACGTTGACCTATTCCCGGTATGATGCATCAATATGGAACGGGGAACATTCCCTCCGTACACCATCCCTCATTCCTGCATCACAACACGAAAGGATCGTCATGAAAACTCTACTTGTTATTGTGTTCATTCTCGCCGTAGCGGGATGCGGTTCCCGCACCGAAGAACAACCCGCCGAAAGTGTCCGCATCATGAAATATCAGGATATTCCGGTGAGCCATTCTTCAA
>JBMOHT010000182.1:0-7621 GCA_049317705.1 Bacteroidota bacterium
TGCATTTACATAATCGATTTCGGTCGGTGCGAGTCCTGCATCAGCGAGCGCCATTTTAATGGACCGCTGTGCACCTTCGCCGCCGGGAGCCGGTTCAGTGATATGGTGAGCATCGCCCGTGAAGCCCATGCCTGCGAGTTCTGCATAGATCTTTGCACCGCGTGCTTTTGCGTGTTCCAATTCTTCAAGGAAGAGGATCCCTCCCCCTTCTCCCATCACGAATCCATCGCGGTCCTTATCGAACGGACGGCTCGCTTTTTCGGGAGCATCATTACGGGTGGAGAGTGCTTTCAATGCATTGAAACCGCCGATTCCCATTTCGCAGATGCCGGCTTCCGAACCGCCGCAGACCATCATATCCACCATACCGCGTTGAATGAGCATGAGTGAATCGCCGATGGCGTGGGAAGCAGTAGCACAAGCAGAAACAGTCGCGTAGTTCGGTCCTTTCAGACCATATTTAATAGAGATACGTCCGGCGGCAATATCAGGGATCATCATTGGGATGAAGAACGGACTGATGCGGCTCGGTCCTTTTGCTTCCACCATGTTCGTCGTTTGCGTCTGGAATGTCTTGAATCCGCCGATACCCGAACCGAAGACAACGCCGACACGTTCCTTATCCTCATTCTCGAGATTGACGCCGGAATCTTTGATCGCTTCTTCAGCAGCGGCGAGCGCATATTGAGTGTATTGGTCCACACGCTGCGCAAGTTTCCGGTCCATATAATTATGCGGATCGAATCCTTTCAGCTGACCGGCGAATTTTGTGTCGTACTGAGTGGTATCAAAATAGGTGATGTTCGCGATACCGCTTTTGCCGGCAAGAGCGTTTGCCCAGAATTCCTTTACGGTCAGACCGATGGGGGTGACTGCACCCATTCCGGTGACGACAACACGGCGTAATTGACGAGAAGCCATAGAGTTCTTTCCTGTAAAATTTTTATTATTTCGGCTGTTGCTTGATCATTCGTTGTTGCAGTTCACATTGGGCGACCTGATTTTAGCCTCAATGGATCCTTCGACTCGCTCGCCGCTCTGCGGCATCGCTCGCTCAGGATGACTATGTAGTGATCAGGACCAAATGGCACGAGTAGAAATAAAAAACCACAACGTCACAGAACGAACTGTGTGGACTGTGACGGTGTGGTCTGTAAATGATAGATTATTTCTTTGCAGCGGAGATGTAGGTGATAGCATCGCCGACGGTGCCGATCTTCTCTGCATCTTCGTCCGGAATGCTCAGACCGAAGGTCTTTTCGAATTCCATCACCAGTTCGACGGTATCCAGTGAATCTGCGCCGAGATCGTTCGTGAAGGAAGCTGTTTCGGTGACCTGTGCTGCATCAACGCCAAGTTTGTTGACGATGATATCTTTTACTTTTGCTGCGACATCTGACATGGTGTTTCTCCTTTTGAGGTTACTGAATTGTGCTGCTTATTATGTTAAAAAACTTGAATTTTCGTTTGATTTATTCATCGGATCATTTTTCCATTGATTCAATGAACCGATGGATCAATGATTCAATTCCTTACATCGCCATCCCGCCGTCTACATTGATCGTCTGACCTGTGATATAGTTTGAGTCAGCCGAGGCCAGGAAGCAGACAACCGACGCGATCTCTTCCGGCTTCGCCATACGCTTCTGTGGAATGACGGTCAAGATAGCTTCTTTTTGCTTTTCATTCAACTTTTCCGTCATATCTGTTTCAATGAATCCGGGAGCGATACAATTCGCTTGAATATTGCGAGAAGCCAGCTCTTTTGCAATAGATTTCGTGAATCCGATGACACCCGCCTTGGATGCGACATAATTCGACTGCCCGGCATTGCCGATAACCCCGACAATTGACGAAATATTGATGATTTTGCCCGATTGCTGACCCATCATCTGACGGCAGGCAGCTTTGGTAAAATTGAAGACGCTTTTCAGGTTCGTATTGATGACATCATCCCAATCCTGCTCGCTCATTCTCATGAGGAGTCCGTCTTTTGTGATACCGGCATTATTCACCAGAATATCGATCCTGCCGAATTCTTTGATCACATTTTGCACAACATCGTTCGACTGTGCACTGTTCGCGGCATCGGATTGGAAGGCGGCTGCCTTGCGTCCCATTGCCTGAAGTTCGGCGACAAGCGCATTAGCTTCATCCACTTTGCTGCGGTAGGTGAACGCAACATCGGCACCGGATTGAGCAAGATAGAGAACGATGGAGCGGCCAATTCCGCGAGAACCGCCGGTAACGAGTGCGACTTTGCCGGTAAGATTGTAGTTTGTCATGCGTTTTAAGTTGTCATTCCGGCGAATGCCGGAATCCAGTGAAAAATTTTATAGTTCTACAGTTCCGTTGTAAGATCTTTCCAATCAGGATTCAATGATTCGATCAAATCCAATTTCCATTTGCGCTTCCACCACTTCAACTGTTTTTCTCTTGTTATTGCGTCCCTCGGATCCGAGAATTCTTCAAAATATACCAACATACTAACATGGTATTTTTGAGTGAAACCAGGCACCAATTCACTTTTATGCTCTGCTATCCGGCGACGCAAATTATTCGTCATCCCGATATACAAAGTGCCATTACGTTGGCTTGCAAGAATATAGATATAATACTTCATGTCTGGATGCCAGCGTTCGCTGGCATGACATGTTACAATTTACCAGATTCTTTCGCCACTTTGTATTGTTGCAATTGAAGGTATCCGTCTTTCCCGAGCACATATTCCAGTTCGGCTTTGCAGGAATCGACGAGTGTAACATCAGTATCCGCAACGATGGAACAGCATTTGGTCTTACCATCCTGATAATCGTCATACGTCAGTACACCGTGATCGAGTGCGATCGGGAATGCGACGCAATAGAACGGTTTGATCTTCCACGGATCGCTGTATTTCTCCGCACTGACCAACTGAACGCTGCACCGGCCGTCCTTACGAAGGAAGACACACTTGTCATTGAACACTTCAGTACTCACTGCAACACCGGACGGGAAATCGACATCCTGCTCCTGCTTGTTATCGAACCAGACAGATTCATTCGTCGTCTGAGTTTCGTCCATCTGCAGTTTCACTTCCTCTTTGTGCTCCATGATCACATCACGGTCCTTCGGATCGAGATAGACGCCGGATGAGCAGCAAGTGGTCTCACATTGATACGGACCGCAGCCTCTGGAGAATCCTTTTTCAAAGAGAACGGGATCGATCTTGTACTTTCCAATGACGATTTCAGACATTATAACTTCACTTCCGCTGCTTTATCGACTCCGGCGGTCTCCGCCGATGCCGCGATACGTTTAACAAGTCCCTGAAGCACTTTGCCAGGACCGACTTCAACAAATTTTACTGCACCGGCCGAAGCCATGTTCGTTACTGATTCTTCCCACCGCACCGGACTCGTCACTTGCTCAAATAACAGGGTCCGGATCTCATCCGCTTTTTGCACCGGCTTCGCCGTGACATTGGCATAGACAGGAATCGCGGCATCGTTGATCGTTGTCGAATCCAACGCTGCTTTTAATTTATCCTTCGCACTCTGCATGAGCGGAGAATGGAATGCGCCGCTCACCACGAGTTCCTTCACTAATTTCGCACCGCGTGCTTTTGCCAATTCCATCGCTTTACGCACACCGGTCACTGAA
Source organism: Bacteroidota bacterium (assembly GCA_049317705.1). Classification (GTDB taxonomy): domain Bacteria; phylum Bacteroidota; class Ignavibacteria; order UBA10030; family UBA8401; genus UBA8401. Next base: position 3,643 of record JBMOHT010000182.1, read on the forward strand.
CCGGAGATAACGATCTGACCGGGTGAATTGAAGTTTGCCGGCTGAACGATCCCCGCTTCAGAAGCAGCAGTTGTCACTTCGGTGACGATATTCGAATCGAGTCCGACGATCGCCGCCATGGTGCCCGGATTCTCCTCCCCTGCTTTCTGCATCAGCTCTCCGCGAAGGCGGACGAGTTTGATGGCATCGGCGAAGGAGATCGCGCCTGCCGCAACCAGTGCTGAATACTCACCGAGAGAATGACCTGCTACCATCGCAGCATCGGTTGGTTTCAACAGATTCCATAATGCAACACTATGAAGAAAAATAGCCGGCTGTGTATTTTTTGTCTGCTTTAGTTCCTCTTCGGGTCCTTCAAAACAGATCTTCGAGAGTGATAAACCCAATACCGAATCCGCTTCGTCGAAATACTTTTTTGCTTCGGGGAATTGTTCGCACAGATCCTTGCCCATACCGACATACTGCGAACCTTGTCCCGGAAAAATATATGCTACGCTCATAGAAAAAATCAAAAAATTGATGATTGAAAATGGATAGTTGATAATGGGGAGTCTTACATGAAATTGTCCGTTATCAATTCTCCATTATCCATTGTTCTTAGTATGCCCACTTCACATACACCGCGCCCCACGTGTAACCGGCGCCGAAGCTTGCGAAGACAAGATTCTGACCTTTCTTCACTTTTCCTGCGTGCCACCACTCAGAGAGTGCCAGCGGGATGGTTGCCGCGGTCGTATTCCCGAACCGGCTGATATTGATCATCACCTTCGATTTGTCGAGTCCCATCCGGTCCGCCGTTGCATCGATGATACGCAGGTTCGCCTGATGCGGCACGAGCCAGTCAACATCTGCACCGGTGAGATTATTCCTCTGCAGGATCTCCGCGGAGACATCAGCCATTCCCATCACCGCCACTTTGAAGACGGATTTCCCATCCTGGAAGATGTAATGGAGTTTCTTGTCGATCGTTTCGTGCGAAGGAGGATTGAGACTTCCACCCCCCTTCATATAGAGGAAATCACCGCCGCTGCCGTCCGAATACAATTTATGATCGATGATCCCGTGCACTCCGTCATCCGTCGGTTCCAGCAAGACCGCACCGGCCGCATCACCGAACAGAATGCAGGTATTTCTATCGGTATAATCAAGGATGGAACTCATCTTATCGGCACCTACGACCAGGACCTTCTTGTATGCACCGGTCTCCACCAACTGCGAACCGACCGAGATTGCGTAAACGAATCCCGAGCATGCGGCAGAGATGTCGAATCCGAACGCTTTTTTTGCACCGATCTTCTGCTGAAGGACGCATGCAGTTGCAGGGAAGAACATATCGGGAGTCACAGTAGCGAAAATAATCGCATCGATCTCATCCGCAGTGATGCCGCGGTTCTTCAGCAGCATCTGAACAGCGGGGACAGCAAGATCCGATGTTGCGCCATGCTCGAGGATCCTGCGTTCGCTGATGCCGGTCCGTGTACGGATCCATTCATCATTCGTATCGACTAACTTTTCCAGTTCTGCATTGGTCATCACTTTCTCGGGAACGTAGTGACCTACTGCGGTGATCGCTGCTCGTAATTTTGCCATGTAATTATTGCGCCTTGAGTTGCTCTTGAATGTGCTGATTGATTTTATATTGAATGACTTCTTCTGCCCTGAAAAGCATATTCTTGATCGCTTTCGGAGGTGAACCGCCGTGTCCGATAATGGTCACACCGTTCACACCGAGCAGGGGGATGCCGCCGTGCTCCGTATAATCCATATCCTTAAATATCTCGCGGAGCGAACCGCGGAGGACGCCGATCATCAGTTTGTTGATGATGCTCTTGTCCGCGAATTTTTTGAACTGGAACTTGAGATAGCCCGGGATGCTTTCCGCAAATTTCAACAGCACATTCCCAACGAAACCGTCGCACACAACAACATCCACATGTCCTTTCAGAATATCCCGTCCTTCGATGTTGCCGACAAAATTGAATTTGTCCTTCCGCTCCGAGATATATTTGAAGGTCTCTTTCGCGAGCTCGTTCCCTTTGGTCTCTTCCTCACCGATGTTCAACAATCCGACGCGCGGATTCTTCTTTTTGAACATGTATTCTGAATAGATACTTCCCATCACACCGAACTCATAGAGGAACTGGGGACGGCAATCCGAAACGGCTCCTGCATCCACGATCAGTGTCGGTCCCTGCTCACTCGGAAAGATCGCAGCAACGGTCGGACGGCTGACTCCCGGAATTCTGCCGAGGATGAGCGTCGACGCTGCGGTAACTGCGCCGGTATTGCCCGGAGAAACGAACGCATCAACGAGTCCCTCTTTGTGCATCGTCATTCCTTTGACGAGCGAAGAATTCGGCTTGGTCTTGATCGCAACGACCGGTGAGTCATGCATATCAATGACATCCGGCGCATGCACAACAGAGAGATCGAGACCGGAAGTATCGTGCTTCTTCAGTTCAGCATTGATCCGCGCCTCATCACCCACCAACACCACATGGAAACGATTGCTGCATTGACGAAGACATTCAACGGCGCCCTGGACCTCATGCCCGGGGGCGAAATCGCCTCCCATAGCATCCAGCGCGATGCGGATTTTCTTAGCGGATTGGCTCAAAATGCTCGCAGTAATTGTGAATGGTTATGTACAAAAAAGCCACTGCAGAACACTTCAGCAGTGGCTATTGATGATCCCAACATTCTTACGCTTGCTTCTTCTCTTTGATCACGCGGCCGTTGTACATCAGTTTGCCTTCCGATGTCCATACAGCGCGATGGCTCAGATGTGCTTCGCCCGACGTTTTGTCGATCTGCACTGTCGGAGCTTCAGCTTTATAATGTGTGCGGCGTTTGCGTCCGCGTGTTTTCGAATGTCTGCGTTTTGGATTTGGCATTGCGTCATTCCCTTCAGAATAATGTGTTAGTTTTTTTCAGTTCTCAATAATGTCTGGAGCTTCTCCCATCGCGGATCGGCGGATAGCCGTTCGGCACTCACGTGATCCGGAATGGTGCAATTATTTTTACAGAGCAGTTTTACGGGTATGGCGAGCTTCAGATATTCCGAAACCGGCCCCGACAGATCGATGAAATTATCCTCCTTACGGAGAATATGGAAATCATCGTCCTCCTCTTTTCCTTCAGCTTCTTCGGTCTGTTCCCACGAGTAGATCGCTGTGAAAGACGATCGCACAACGTCCGAGAATTCTTCAGCGCACCGGTCACAGACAAAAACGCCCTTGACAGAAGCATTGACCCTTACAAGGATCTGATGAATGCTTTTCTCAAGGGTGATGTTCGCCTCTGCGTCACCGATGAAGTTCGGTTCCAACCCCAATTCACCTGCCGGAGAAGAAAGATCGTACTGATGAACACCCTCTGAAAGCCCTGAAATATTGATTTTCATTCTGTTTCCCCCGGCTTTTTCAGAGAGAATTGCCGTTTTTCTTCAAAATTTCAAAGAAATTGTAAAAAAGAACGCACAAATATAGAAATATTGAGGGAGAGAGTCAAGAAATTGGTGAGAGGAAAGAAAAAAGCCAATCGGGACGTCCGATTGGCTTTTCTGTCCCTCGTAAGGAGGATCAAGCCTGTTCTTCTACTGCCGCTTCAACTGCCGGAGCTTCTTCACGGGTCGTGGTGATCGGGATGCCTTGTTTGCCAAGTTCATCATGAACGAAATCCACTGCTTCTGCCAGCGCATCGGCGAATTTTTCGAAATCCTCTTTATACAGGAAGATCTTGTGCTTCTTGAATTCGTCTTCTGCGATCTTTTTGCTCTCCGTGATCGTGATGTAAAAGTCCTTTTCGGATTTCGTCGCCTTTACATCGAAGAAGTACGTTCGTTTTCCGGCACGCACACGTCTGCTAAATACTTCCTCTTTCTTTTCCGTCAATTGTGTAGTAGAAGTTTCCAAGTCTACCCCTCCTGTATATGTGTTTGTAAATTGTGCAGCACTTCTGCACGGTATAGTTGCATTGT
>JBMOHT010000183.1:0-7612 GCA_049317705.1 Bacteroidota bacterium
GCCGGCGAAGCGCTCTCAGGACTCCTCAGCACCGCCGCTACACTCGCGATCGTTCCGTTCATCACATTCTTTATGCTGAGTGATTACTACAATATGCAGAAGTCGCTCATCCGCAGCATGCCGAACAAATACTTCGAGATGGCGTTGAACATTATCTATAAGATCGAGGATCAGCTCAGCAAATACATTCGCGGAACAGTGATCGAGTCCGCGATCGTCGGCATTATCTATGCTGTCTGCTATTTTTTCCTTGGGATAAATTATGCCACCGTGCTCGGTCTCATCGGCGGATTCACCAATGTCATTCCGTTCGCGGGTCCGTTCATCGGAGCAGTTCCTGTTCTGCTGATCTCTATCGTACAGTTTGGAAATCTGAGCATGCTACCCTGGATTTTTCTTGTCACGGTCGCCGTCCAGCAGATGGATCAAATGTTCGTTCAGCCGGCGGTCTTCAGCAAGATCATGGATATCCATCCTCTGACAATGTTCCTTGTGATTTTGGTTGGGAATGAAACGCTCGGTGTGATGGGAATGGTCCTTGCCGTTCCGATCTATACAGTAATTCTCGTCACGGCAAAAGAGACGAACTGGGGATTGAAGAACTATAAGATCACACAGGCATGACCGATGAGCCGTATCATCTTTGATATTGAGACGCTCGGTTTTCCGCTTGAATCATTCGATCAGGAAACGCAGACCTATCTCCTCCGGTTTGCGGACAGTGATGAAAAGATCGAGGATGTGAAAAAGAATCTGAATCTGCATGCACTCACTGCTCAAACCCTGTGTATAGCATTATATAATCCCGATTCGAAGAGAGGAAAAGTATTCTTTCAATCCTCAACAAAAGAGGATTTTGTTTCAGAAGACGGTCAGTGCCAATTCGTCTCCGGCACTGAGGAAGAGATCCTTCGTGAATTCTGGAAGATCATCCCGAAATACGATCAATTCATCACCTTCAACGGAAGAGGATTTGACTGCCCATTCCTGATGCTCCGTTCTGCAAAACTCGGAATTCCCATCACCAAGAACCTCATGCCGTACCGGTATGATTCCGATATCCATTGCGACCTGCTGGAACAATTGACGTATTATCAAGTGACCCGCCGTTTCAGCCTGGATTTCTACTGCAAATCCTTCGGCATTGAGAGTCCCAAATCAAAGGGCATCTCAGGACTCGACATGAGAAAACTTGTTGAAGAACAGCGCTATAGGGACATTGCAGAATACTGTTTCGGTGATGTTCTTGCGACAGCGCAATTACATCAGCGATGGGGTCAATTCCTTAACGTCCGCTCTGCATGAGAACATTGTTCATTATTCTTTCTTCGTCACTTCTCATCTTTGGATGCTCCGGTTCCGAATCTTCTTCTCACCGCCGCGGCAAACTCAGCGACGCTGTCGATGCTGCATCCGATAGAAATTCCGGTGACCGTACGGTAAGGGCAGATTTTGAGGAGCCGTCGCCTGAAAACGATACTCCTCCGTTGAGTATCACAATAGAGAAAAAAAAGGAATCGAAGACTTCAGGATTCAGTGATACCGCTGCCTCCCCCTCATATCAATACGTCCCTAACCCCCGATCAAAGCAAGAATATCTGGACTCCGTCTACAGAAATGGCCATGACGATCATTCACTGATTCAAATGGATTCTTCCGAAACGATACAGTCGTTCAGCGTTGGATTAAATGCTTCATCCGGCTTCCTATCGTCCAATGAATTTTACGGTATGACATCGTTTGGGTTGAATGTTTCTGGAGAACTGGAACAGGGTGTGATCGGCGAGATCGGTGCCGATATGACGTTCGCCCCTCTTCAGAGAACGAGCAAACTTTCTCACTCGATTGAAGATGGAATAGTGCTTTTCGATTTGAACTTTCAACTTCGTTTTCCGACAACGCCGGAATATACGTTCATCGGACAATACTTTCTCTTGGGCGGCGGAGTGAATATCATGCTGTGGAGTTACAAGAATCCTATCAAAGCACCTGTCTATTCAGCTGACGGATCTCTCCGCGGATATGATCAGATCGATTCGGATCAATTGAACGGGATCAACCTCTTTACAGGAATTGGATTCGATCTTACGCAGTCACTTCCTGTCCATCTCATCATTGAAGTAAAACCCGGAGTGATCATTTGGACAGGAACGACCACCGAAGGTTTTGACAATGATATTTTTGCGAATTTTGCGTATCTGCAAGTAGGAGTAAAACTGAATTTCGGAGATCGGTAAATTTCTTTAGCAAAAAAAATCCTCCGTTTCAGGAGGATTTTTTTTGCAACGTGCGACCGGCTTATGCCGGTAATTTTTTGAACCGTTTCGACAATTCTGTGTAGATCGCCGACGCTGCGGAAAGCTTCAGCACATCCCACCAAGAGAAGATCAGGAATCCGCTGACGATCGACTGCTGAATATCGTGGATCGAGATGAAATTCAAATAGAGCGTTCCGAACGAGAAGATCACGGTCAATCCCAGGAACATCGAGAACAATGTCCACACATATCCGCTTCGATGGGAAAGAAGATATCCGATCAATGCTGCGGCAACAGGAAAGCCCATCAGATAACCACCGGTGAACCCGAATAATTTCACGAGACCGAATGTTGCACCGGAGAACACCGGAAGTCCGATCGCGCCTGCTGCAAGATACAGCATCTGTGAATAGAATCCATTCCGTGCTCCGAGAAATGCGCCTGAGAGGAGAACAAAGAATGTCTGCAACGTGAACGGTATCGGTTGATGCGGGATCTCGATCTGAGCTCCGATCGCTGTCATCGCAGCGAATCCGGAGATCCAAGCTGCTTGTTCAAGGATAGAAGATTTCGTCCGGGCTGCCTCTGTGCTTGTAACGTGTTGAAGAACTGCCATTATGCCTCCGTGAATAAATGTTTTAGTATCCAATGTGTCGTTATGTCTATCACATGATTGAGCGTCGGACTTTCCTCCTTGTACGGATGTTTTGCTCCATACATATGTCCTGCCCCTTCAAGTCGTACAAAATCCGTCAGTTGTTTGTCGGAAGAAGCATAGATCAGTTCTGCTTCCTCGATCTTCGCCGGAATATCAGCCGTGCCGTGGATGATCAGCAGCGGTTTCTTAAGTGATTCAACATTCTTCAGAATATCGAGTCGTTCTGCATTGTTCTCGATATCATCCAGCAGCGCAGTTGAGATTCGGAACAAGGAGTGTTCACTGACTGAATGCAGTTGAATGTATCCCTTTTCCCTCCACCGCTTCTTTTGGTCATCGGTATAGCGGTTAAACCGTGAGATGGTTGACCATGCGATCACTCCGCGGACACGTTCATCCTCTTTTGCTGCAATGATCGAAACAGCACCGCCTCGGGAATGTCCGATCAGAAAGATATTCGTTGTATCTGCAGCTTCCGCACCGACCGTTAGATCCTTCACTGCATTCAGGACCGTTTTGATGTCATCGATCTCTATAGTGAACGTATTTTCAGCGAATTTCTCGTGCTCGACAAATTTTCTTGGTTCTTCCCCAATGCCGTTATGCGAAAAATTGAACACGATTGAAACAAATCCGTTCTGAGCGAATTTCCTGCCTATCTCCGGAAATGGTCCCCAATCCTTAAATGCTTTGAAACCGTGACAAACAAGGATGATCGGAAGCCTTTCATTACCGGATTCCGCTAACTCTTTACTCCATCGGATATCGCCTCGCAGCGGTACACCGTTAGAAGTATTCAAAGAAAATTGCCGTTCAACAATATCGCTCATAAAACGTGTTAAAATACCCAAACATCCATGGAATGTCAACAAAGATTAAGGATGAAGTTTCGATTGAAGAAACATTGACTATCTGCTGTATTTTTATTATTTTTGTTAACTAAAATACACTTTAACCGGTAGTTAAAGGGCACCTAAATCTATGCCGCAACTGAAATTGTTCTCCGGAAGGGCTAACCGCCCGCTGGCCGAAAAGATCGCTCACCACCTCGGTGAGCCGCTTGGGAAATTGGATATCCAGAATTTCAGTGACGGTGAGCTTTGGGTGAAGTTCATTGACAATGTTCGCGGTGCGGATGTCTTCATCATTCAGACTACGATCCCTCCGGCGGACAATCTATTGGAATTACTGATCACGGTCGATGCTGCAAAACGTGCATCGGCTCGTAAAGTGAATGTCGTCATCCCCTACTTCGGGTATGCACGGCAGGACAGAAAGGATCAGCCGCGTGTTGCGATCACGTCAAAACTCATCGCGAATCTGATCACCAAGTCCGGTGTTGATAGAGTGATCTGTATGGATCTTCATGCGCCGCAGATCCAGGGATTCTTTGATATTCCGGTGGATCATTTGTATTCGTCAGTCGTCTTTGTGGAATACTTACGAAAGCAAAAGATTCCGGATCTGACGGTCGTTTCACCGGACGTCGGCGGTATCAAAATGGCTCGTGCATATGCGAAACGTCTTGAAGCGGATCTGGTGCTGATCGATAAACGGCGTCCCGCACCGAATGTGGTCGAAGTGATGAATATCGTTGGTGATGTTGCGGGAAGGAATGTGTTGATCGTTGATGACCTGATCGATACCGCCGGGACGTTCACCAATGCAGTATCGGCGCTGAAGAAAGCCGGAGCGAAAAGTGTCTATGGTGCGTGCACGCATCCCCTGCTGTCCGGAAAAGCGCTCGAACGGATCAATAACAGTGAAGTAGAAAAAATTCTCGTGTGCGATACGATCGATCTGAAAGTTCAGTCACCAAAGATCGAAGTGATGTCCGTTGCGCCGGTATTTGCCGATGCGATCGAACGGTGTTTCCATAACAAATCGATCAGTTCGTTATTCGATGTGGATAAGGATAAAGTTTAGATAATTAATTAATCTATTGTTTTCATGTAAGGAGAGAAACGATGTCAGAAGTAGTATTGAACGCAACCGTCCGCACTCAGACCGGAAAAGATGCACACAAACTTCGGTATGAAGAAAAAATCCCCGGGATCTATTATTCCCGCGGTGAAGAGAACATCAACATCACGGCAACACCGCTTGCCATGAAACCATTGATCTATACCACCAGCACACATCTTGTCAATTTGAAATTGGACAACGGTGTGACAAAGACCTGCATCCTCCGCGATGTTCAGTTCGATCCGATCACGGACCGTCCTGTGCATTTCGATCTGCAGGGTGTCAAAGACAATGAAGAACTGACTGTCCAGGTCCCTGTGATCCTGAACGGCAGTCCGAAAGGCGTTAAAGACGGCGGAACGATGCAGTTCATCATGCATAAAGTTCGCGTCTCCTGCCTGCCGAAATATATCCCGGAACATATTGAATTGAATGTTGCGGAACTCGGAATGAATGATTCCATCCATATCCGCGATATCAAAATTGAGAATGTAAAGGTCCTGGACAATGAATCGGCAGCAGTGGTAGCAGTTGTACCGCCGACCGTTGTGAAGGATGAAGCAGCCGGTGCCGCAGCTGGTACCCCGGATGCAGCAGCCGGTGCAGCAGCATCGTCTGAACCTGAAGTTATTGCAAAGGGCAAAAAACCTGCTGAAGGCGAAGCTGCTCCTGCAAAGAAATAAGTTAATTTTTTGGTATTCCCTGTTCTTTGAAATGGAAGTTTCTATTCTTTAAGGGTGATGTTTGTGAAATGTATCGTTGGACTTGGAAATCCCGGCGATCAATACCGAATGACAAGACATAATGTTGGTTTCCTGGCAGTAGAGTATATGATGGAGAAGCTTAACGCACGTCATATCAAAGGGACCGATGATTATGAATGTTATGAGGCATCGTTCAACGAGGTTTCCCTGTTGTTCCTTCTTCCACAGGCGTATATGAATAACAGCGGTATTGCGGTTCGTGATATCATGCAGGAATTCAGCATTGTGTCCGACGATGTGCTCGTTATCTACGATGATTTTCAACTTCCCTACGGGACATTGAGATTACGGAAGCACGGAAGCGACGGAGGTCATAACGGTCTGGCATCGATCATCTACCAACTGCAGACGGACGAAATTTCCCGTCTGCGGGTCGGGGTCGGCGGATCAACGCTCCCAATTGAACATACCCACGAATCAATGGCCGATTATGTATTGTCGCCGTTCACGAAAGAGGAACAGAAACTTCTCTCCCCGCTCCTCAACCATCTTCATGATGCATGCATCATGTGGAGCGATAAGGGTATTCAAAGAACAATGAATATGTTCAATAAGAATTTTTTCAGTTCCGCAAGTGCGGAATGAGTTTTTAATAAAACTGACAACACAACCTACTCCGTTCTACGGTCCATCGACAGGACGGGGTCTAATGTCCAAAGGAGGATGTTAATGCAGCACCAATCGAAGATCTATGAGTCGATTATCATCATCAATGCGACGCTCGAGGATGCACAGATCGAAGCCGAGATTGAGAAGGTAAAAGACTTCATCACCAAGAATAACGGAGAGATCCGTTCTCTGGAAAAATGGGGACGTCGGCGCCTTGCCTACGCGATCAAAAAGAAGAACAACGGATTCTACGTTCTCTATGAATTCAAATCACAGGGCGATCTTATCGCAAAACTGGAACGCCATTACCTGCTGAACGAGAACGTTATCCGCTTCCTGACCATCGAACTGAATAAAAAAGCATTGAAAGCGCGTGAAGTCGGCCAGAAAACACCCATTACCATGAGTGAACCGCCGGCGGATGATGCCGCAAAAGAAGCAGCCGCTAAAGAAGCTGCAGCAAAAGGAGTGACCGCATGAGAAAAGAGACATCATCATTTGGCAACAGCAGCCGCGACGGCGGCGGATTCCGCAGAGACGGGAACCGCGGCGATAACAGACGCGACAATAAGAAGGATTCGGCACAGAAGAAGAAACGCACATGCCGTTTCACAGCAGCCGGAACGATCTACATCGATTTCAAGGATGAAAAACTTCTCCGGAAGTTCATCAATGAACAGGGAAAGATCATTCCGAAACGTATCACCGGTACAAGTGCTAAGTATCAGCGTCAGCTGGTCCAGGCGATCAAACGCGCCCGTCACATTGCTCTTCTTCCGTTCACATCCGAAGCCATTAAGTAATTGAAAGAGGTCTGACATCATGAAAGTCATTTTACGTCAAAACTATAACACACTCGGCAGCATCGGCGATGTTGTTGATGTGAAGGACGGTTTCGCACGCAATTATCTCATTCCGAGAAGCATTGCATTCCGCGCGACCGAAGGAAATCTGAAGGCCCTCGAGCAGGAAAAGAAACAATTGGCCCGCAAAGAGGAAAAGGTCGTTCAGGATTCCGAGAAACTTGCAGCACAGCTCGGCAGTGTCTCACTGACCATTACGATGAAGGTCGGCGAAGATGATAAACTCTTCGGCGCCGTCACATCGCAGATGATCTCTGAATCGCTCACCGAAAAAGGTTATACCATCGATAAACGTATTATCGAATTGGAAGAACCGATCAAAACACTCGGCATTTTTGAGGTACCGGTGAAATTGCACACCAAAGTATCCGCAAAAGTGAAAGTGTGGGTTGTGCGGGAGTAACTAATGAGTTGACCGTCATCTTCGAGATGACGGTCAACTGAAATTAAAAAACCTGACTGATCTCAGTCAGGTTTTTTTTTGTATATTACGTC
>JBMOHT010000184.1:0-7484 GCA_049317705.1 Bacteroidota bacterium
GCCGTCAATAATGTCTCCGAAGTGAGGAGATTCATCAAGACCATTCAAGGGTTCAAATCCGTAACGATCATTGAACGTGAAAATAATTACGGATTATCGAAATCGATCATCGATGGAGTTAACACTCTTGTTGATCGATTCGGGAAAGTGATCGTCGTAGAGGATGATCTGGAGACATCGCCATTTTTCCTTAGATTCATGAATGATGGGTTATCTTTTTACGAAACTGATGACAGGGTTATTTCGATCCATGGGTATGTCTATCCGGTGAAGGGAGCTCTCCCAACTTCCTTTTTCTTGAAGGGGGCTGACTGCTGGGGTTGGGCGACATGGAAACGCAGTTGGGATCTGTATGTAAATGATGGGACCGCGCTGCTTGAACGATTGAAACGAGCAAATGCTGAGTATCAATTCGATTTTAACGGGAGTTATCCATACACCCGAATGTTGAAACAGCAGATCAAAGGGAAGAATGATTCTTGGGCGGTCCGTTGGTATGCATCGGCATTCCTCAATGAAAAGTTGACATTGTACCCCGGCAGATCGCTCGTGAATAATATCAGTTCAGATCATTTGGGAACTCATACGAAGCAACTTACGGCATTTCAATCCCAGCTTTCGACGGAGAAGATCCCGATCGAGACCATTCCGGTGGAGGATAATGCTGCTGCCCGTTCGTTGTTCGAAGCATTCTTCCGCAGTATCAGGGTGCCGTTCTATAAAAAGATTTTCTCCCACATTCGTTCACTTTTAGGTTGATATGTCCCAGCTTGATTCTCCGGCGATCAATGATAACAGACGGTATGATTACACAGAATTCCCCGATGAGGATCGGAAAGAGTATTCCATTATTGTTGATTATATCCAGCCAAACAGCCGAGTGCTTGATCTGGGGTGCGGGAACGGAATGCTATTGGCACGGCTGCAGAAGGAAAAACAGGTGCAGGGTGTCGGACTTGAGATATCCGAGAGCGGAGTGGAGATCTGCCGAAAACGCGGACTGAATGTTCAATACGGCAGGATCGATGAAACCCTGCCGTTCAAAGACAATGAATTCGACTATGCAGTTTGCAACGTAACGATCCAAATGGTGATGTATCCCGAGGTGCTGCTGAAAGAAATGAAACGAGTCTCAAGGTATCAGATCATTTCATTCCCTAATTTTGCCTTCTGGAAAAATCGACTTGATCTGCTTGTGAATGGAAGGATGCCGAAAAGGATGCTGTTCGGTTATTCCTGGTATTCTACAGGGCACATCCATCAATTATCGATCGCTGATTTTGAACAACTGCTCGATAGTGTCGGGGGACTGACCATTGCTACACGGTGGGTCGACCGGTCCAGCATCTTTTTCAGGAATTATCTGAATATTCTTTTCCCAAATCTTTTTCAGCTTCTCGCAGTTTTCCTGGTGAAAAAAAATGAGTCTTCTCGATAAGGTATTATCCCATAAGGAATTGAATGAACGACCGCCCGTGCTGGTGGATATCGGCGCGTCCGGCGGAGTGCATCCTCAGTGGCGCGTGATAGCAAAATACTGCATTTGTATTGCGTTCGACGGTGACGACCGAAAATTCGGACATGAAGAGATCCAATCGAAAGATTTCCGGAAGCTCTTCAGATTCCATTCGCTGGTAAGCGATACTGATGCACCCGAGTCAGAGTTCTATCTGACCACCTCACCGTTCTGTTCAAGTACTCTGGAGCCGAACAATGAAGCACTCAGTGCATGGTCATTTGCCGATAAATTCATCGTGGAGAAAAAGGTATCGGTCCGATCAATGCCGCTGACATCCGCGCTACAGCAGTCCGGCTATGCGTATGTGGACTGGTTCAAGAGTGATTCTCAGGGGATCGATCTTCGGTTATTCAAATCGGTAAATGAGCATCTTCGCCACTCCATCCTGGCTGTGGAATTTGAACCGGGGATCATCGATGCGTATAAGAAAGAGGATAAACTGTGGGAGATCCTTCGATATATGGAGGAACAGAAGTATTGGCTTTCTGAGGGGACGACCAAAGGATCTCAACGGCTTTCACGGAAAGAATTGGAAATGGTATCAGGGTCTGCGTTCATGCGGAAGCTCTACGCATTCTCACATCGTTCAAGTCCCGGATGGATCGAAATGGTCTATCTGCATGAATTCTCCGGAGAACGTACGCTTCGTGATCATCTGCTTGGATGGGTGTTTGCTGTGATCCAGAAGCAGTATGGATTTGCGCTTCAGCTTAGTCTGAAGGGTAAGGAACAGTTCGGGGATCCGCTCTTTGATGAGATGATCTCGTATTCCAAACGGAAGATCAAAACGAATCTGATTTCGTTCGCGCTGCTGTCCGTGGTCAAAGAAAAATTCCTTAAAACATTCAATTTTGCATAAGTATATTCTGCCAAAATCTTAATGTATAATTTCTGCACACTTTTCGATTCCAATTATCTATCACGCGGACTGACACTTTACCGTTCGCTGGAGAAGGTGTGCGATTCATTTCATTTATATATCTTCGCATTCGATGATAAGAGTCTCAATGTCCTCAACAAACTCCAACTTCGTCATGCTACTATCATTTCGCTGAATGAGTTTGAAGATGAAGAGCTGTTGAGAGTAAAACCGACCCGGTCCCGGGCAGAATACTGCTGGACCTCCACTTCATCGACCATATTGTATGTCATTAAAAAATTCGGAGTGGAACAATGCACGTACCTCGATGCGGACATGATGTTCTTTGCATCTCCGAAACCGCTGTTCGATGAGATGGATGAACGGTCGGTAATGATCACAGAGCACCGCTATTCCCCCCAATACAATAAGGAATCGCTGAGCGGAAAATATTGTGTTCAATTCGTCACATTCAACAATAATGAACAAGGACTTACCGCACTGCAGTGGTGGCGGGACAGATGCATTGAATGGTGTTATGCACGTCATGAGGATGGAAAATTCGGTGATCAGCAGTATCTTGATGACTGGATGACAAGATTTGCCGGGGTCCACGAACTGCAGCACCTCGGCGGCGGCGTGGCGGCATGGAATGTTCAGCAGTATGAAGTTTTTCTAAAAAACGATACATTGTGGGGAAGAGAAAGAACTTCAGGAATGGAATTTCCCGTGATCTTTTACCATTTCCATTATCTGAGATTCCTAAAGCCGGATCTGATCGAATTGGGACGCAGAACGTTGACCGAAGAAGTGCTTCAACGGATCTATGCTCCGTACTACCGGCAGCTGGAGCATGCGGCGGAGGAGATACGCCTGATCGATGATTCCTTAGATCCGCATGGAGCCGGAGAAAACAGATTCACCTGGAAGACACCGCTGTTGTATCTCTATAGAAAAGCAGCAGGTATCTACCATATCTATCCGCGGAAAAAATTTGCGGATTAAGAAATTGAATTAGCGAACACTATATCGATCTATGGCACACATCATCCAATTAAAATCGCACAGTGATAAGCGCGGAAATCTGACCGTCATTGAACAGGAGATCCCATTTGCCGTGAAGAGGACATTCTATATTTACGGTGTTGATGATTCGGTCCGCGGTGGTCATAGACATCATACGACCTATCAGGCCTGTATCTGTGTCCACGGCAGCTGTATTGTTTCGAACAACGACGGAACAACAAAGCAGGATTTCAGGCTGGACCATCCGAGCAAATGCTTGATCCTTGAACCGAAGGACTGGCACACAATGCACCATTTCACACCCGATGCAGTGTTCCTGGTCTTCGCTTCCGAGCTGTTCGATCCGAAAGATTATATCTACGAGCCATATCTATGATCGATTACGAGAATCTCCGCAAAGCCAATGAACCGTTCTTTGATGAATACCGTGCCTCGTTCGACGGACTTCTTCAGAGCGGCTGGTTCATCCTGGGGAATGCCGTTAAGAAATTCGAAGAGGAATTTGCAGCATTCAATACGAATCGTCATTGTATCGGTGTTGCCAACGGACTTGATGCACTGATCCTTTGTCTTCGCGCATTGAATTTTGAACGAGGGAGCGAAGTGATCGTTCCTTCCAACACATATATTGCAACGATCCTTTCCATCCTGCAATGCGACCTTGTTCCGGTTCTTGTTGAGCCCGATATAAGGACTTACAACATCGATCCTGCTAAGATCGAAGAAGCGATCACGCCGAAGACCAAAGCGATCATGGTCGTTCATTTATATGGAAAAGCATGTGAAATGGACTCGATCACATCGACAGCAGCGAAATACAATCTTGCACTGATCGAGGATTGTGCACAATCGCACGGTGCAATGTTCAAAGGAAAAAAGACGGGGACATTCGGTTACGGCGCATTCAGTTTCTATCCCACGAAGAATCTCGGGTGTCTCGGAGACGGCGGAGCAGTGACAACGGATGATGATGCTTTCGCCGCGAAGATCAGGATGCTGCGGAATTACGGGTCAGAAAAGAAATACTACAATGAAGTGGTCGGATATAATTCGAGATTGGATGAAGTGCAGGCAGGATTTCTGTCAGTAAAACTCAAACGCCTGGACGAGATCACGGCACACAAGCAGCACTTGGCATCATTGTATCACAGCGGACTGAATGATGATTTTATCAAACCGGTCGTACAGAAGGATTATACGGATGTCTTCCATATCTATAATATCAGACATCCTAAACGTGATGCATTGAAAGAATATCTGCTGAAGAACGAGATCAAAACGGATATCCACTATCCTGTTGCTCCTCACCGTCAAAAGGCAATGAGCGGTGTGCTGTCCCACGATCACTTTCCGATCTCCGAAGAGATCCATGCCACCACACTCAGTCTGCCCATCTCATTCTGTCATACGGAAAGCGATATCCACCGTGTGATCGACGTAATGAATAAATTCTGATCAACTGCCGTTCTTCGAGAGTTGAACGGCAGCTAGCCGAATGAACACCTGTTTCAGGATAACGAACACCACCACACCGATCGGTATTGCGATCAACGCCCACGCGATCATCCCCCGAACATTCGTCCACCACAATGCCTGTATCGTTCCGAACAGATCGGACTGCAGCATAGAAAAGATCAAAGGTATGTCCAATGGTACCGGCGGTATGCCGAACAGTCTTTCCCCGATTCGGATGAACGGAATGAACAGGAGTAATTGGAACGGATAGACGAAGTAATTGATCAATTGGATCGCCGGAACATTAAGCCGAAGGAGCAGTGCGGCAGTGGTGCAGAGGATCGTCGTTGAACCGAGCATCGGGAATGTGCCGATGGTAATGCCGAGTGCTACGCACAGTGCGAGTTTCTCCGGCGAAAGTCCCTGTTTGAGGAAGTTCAATAACGGTGCGACAAGTTTTCGCTGGAAGAAATCCATGATCAAAATTAGAATGTGGGTATTACCGTTGATTCTTCTGTAACGCAGGGATAGTCGCTTAGGTTCAATTCCGTTCAGGTCAACATATTGTAGAATTTTCAACCCGGCTTCCGCAATATCGTTGAAATCTTTCCATAAAGCTTCGCTGCGTCTTGGCAGATATTTTGTGCTCTCATCCTTGTTAAAAAGGAGCACGATATGTCAGCCGTTACCGTTAGGAAGCCATGCAACAATGATTCGTTGAGTAGAGTGGAACTTGATATCCGTGAAAAAGAACTGATCATGCAAAGGATTTTTCACAGTCAGGTCTATAAGGAATTCATACAACAGTGGGGAACAGTACTGAAACAGCAGGAGGTCAACATGCGGTAGTTCTCCTTATCATTGATCGAAACTGCTTCAAACTCCCAGCTTTAATCTGTCGGCCAACTTTTGCGGAAGTCCCGCAGCGATGATCTTTGCCGCAGCTGCATCCACATTGTATTCAACGCGGATATGCTCGATTGAGAACTGTTCCTCATCGAATACCAGGAAACATGCTCTCCAATCGCCGTCCCTTGGCTGACCGACACTTCCGACATTCACGATACATCTTTTCCCGGCAACGATCGTTTCCGTCATTCCGTCTTCACAAAAAATTACCGGACGGTGCGTATGACCGATGAAACAGATCTTCGTGTCGAACGCTTCAAAACTTTCCGCAGCATCATCCTGTGTGAAGAGATACCGGAAAAGTTGCGGAAGATCCGGCGAGCTGTGTACGAAGTGTGCATCATTGGATTCAAATGAATACGGCAGTCCGTTCATGAAATCGATATGCTCCTTCTCCATCACCGAACGGGTCCATTCCACACCCAGCTTAGCGATGAGACTGAAGTTCGATGTTGAGAGCGCTCCGGTCACCGCTTTGTCGTGATTGCCCACCACAGAACGGATATTCCTGCTCCGTATCAATGCAACACATTCATTCGGACTTGCACCGTAACCGACAATGTCCCCAAGACAGACAATATTGGAAATGTTCATCGAGTCTATGCGCTCAAGAACAGACTTCAATGCTTCAACATTCCCATGGATATCGGATATGACTGCTGTTTTCATTGAGTAAATGTAATAATATTTCCGTGAAGATGGATGACTATCTTTGGGATGAGTCAAAAATTTCGTAGTTTAGGTATGTTATCACTACTGTGAAAGAATATGAAAAAGACCTTAATTACTAAACTGAAAAAGATAAAATTGATCGCAACAGATGTTGACGGGGTCCTAACGGACAGCGGCGCCTATTACTCTGAAGAAGGGGTTGAACTGAAGAAATTCAACATCCGGGACGGAATGGGAGTGGTGCTGTTGAGGAAGGCCGGATACAAAGTAGCGATCGTCACGACAGAGAATACGAAGATCGTCGAAAAAAGAGCGCAGCGTCTTCAGGTGGACGATCTGCATCAGGGAGTCTACAATAAGATGGTGGCGCTCGAAGTGCTGAAGAACAAGTATTCCCTTGAGTGGAATCAGATCGCGTTCATCGGAGATGACATCAATGATATCGAGGTGATGAAAAAAGTCGGATTTGCCGCCGCTCCGGCCAATGCAACAGCGATCAACAAGAAGATCGCTGACTATGTCACAAAGACCGACGGCGGTCATGGAGCTGTCCGTGAAGTGTGCGACCTGTTCTTGGAACTTCAGTGGAAAGGCGACGCCATCTCCGAATTGTGGCTGAGAAAATAGACAGTTCGTGGAAAACGTCCTTTTCATATCGTACTTTTGGCCACCCTCCGGTAAAGCGTCCCTACATTGGCCTCTTTTCGTCATGAACAATCTTCGGAAGTTCGGCTGGAGAGCCAGTGTGCTGACAGTGGACAGTGATTCATTCTCCCATGCTGACGACAGTCTGCTGAAATTCATCGATCCGGATATGACGGTCGTGAAGACCGCAGCCAATGAACCGTTCAATCTCTACCGCAGATTCCTCGGGAAGAAATCGGGTTCACCGCTCGTCGCTTCCGAGACAATTTCCACGGCTAATACGGACTGGAAACATAAACTTTCCATCTGGATCAGGATGAATCTCTTCGTTCCCGATGCAAGGATCGGCTGGTATTTTTCCGCATTGAACGGCGGGAGGAGCATCATCGAGAAGGAGAG